>CAYRUS010000002.1:0-229571 GCA_964427735.1 uncultured Gammaproteobacteria bacterium
ATATATTGCCTTATCGGGATCTTTATCATCTGGAAATGTAACCTTCTGCACTCCCAATGGCCTAATATCATCAACCTCTACATCTGCTTCTTCCAAAAGATCTCTTTTCAAAGTTTCTTCAATAGATTCACCTTCCTCGGGATGACCACCTGGAATGATCCAGCCGCCTTCTTTGGATTCCCTGCATACTAAAATTTCACCTTTGTAATTAAAAATGATTCCATAAACTTGTGTAATTGGCGAATAGTTTTCAATATCTCCAGTCCTAATCCAAGTATTTGTAACTCTTGTACCCTTATATAAATATGTATCCTGGGGATATCTCATATTATTTTTTAAAATATCTTATACCATCTACTTGCATCTCACGAGGATATTCTGGAAATGTTTCCAGTAATGTATATTCTGGCCTAACATAGGCAAGGGTTAGATGAGGCATAAATTCAAGCTGTACTGAATCTTCGTGCTCAAAATCTCTAGAACACTCTGCTGCATCTTTCAACTTATTGTCTTCATCTGCAACCATAACCCAAAGTATCTGATAGTTCCCTTCTGGTGCTTGTCTTAAAAAAAGATCCCCAAGTTTGAGTTTATCTAAATGCAAATTTTCAACATGAGCTTTAAGCTTGTCTTTATCTACTATTTCGTCAACTAAACCATAAAATATAGTTAAGTGAAGGTCAGAAGATACATCTCCATTTATATAATCCACTGATTCTGAACGATAAAAATCGCCTTCCTTGCAAAGTTCTTCAGTTAATCTTTGAAACGGTTCCTTGTCTTTATCTGAAAACGTGGCCGCTATATAGCCATAATCTCTTTCTACCATAGAAAGATTTTATCATTTTTATAGCTTAAAAGCCTAAAATCGGCTAAAATACTGTAATGATAGACCAGATTAAGAAGATGGCTCCAAAAATTCTTGAAGCAATCCAAAAATCAAACCAGGTATTATTACATTGCCATCCATATCCCGACCCAGATAGTGTCGGATCAGTATTGGCTATGTCTGCTTTTCTTAAAAAATTGGGCAAGGATATAACTGTAATTAGTGGAGATACAGAATATCCTCAAAATCTAATGGGTTTTCCCAACCGCGAATGGATACAGCCTAAAAATTATACTCAAATTGATCCGAGTAAATTTGATCTATTCTTAATTCTAGATAGCTCCTCTCCCTCACAAATAACACAATTGGCTGAAATCGAATTTACCGATAATATGAATACTGTGGTAATTGACCACCATGCTACTAATTCTAGCTTCGGAAAACTTAATTTAGTTGAATCAACCTACTCTTCTACCAGCCAAATTCTTTACGAACTTTTTAAAGTGTGGAAAGTTGAGATTAGTCCAGACATAGCAGTTTGCTTATTTATGGGAATATATGCAGATACAGGAGGTTTCAAATATTTAAACTCAACACCAAAAACTCTTCAAATAGCATCAGAGTTAGCGACAATTAACCCCAACTACCATAAATTAATTTTTGACCTAGAGAATAATAAAAAACCAATAGAAGTAGAGATGACAGGCTTGGCACTTTCCTCAATTGAAAAACATTTTTCTGATCATGTAATTCTATCCGTAATACCCTATGAGGAAATTAAGATAAGAAACTTATCAAAAAACGATGCTATGGAAGGACTAATAGCTAGCCTGCTTAAAACGGTAGTTGGATGGGATTTAGTAGCAAGTTTAGTTGAAGCAGAACCCAATAGCGTTACGGTTAGCCTAAGGACAAGAGATGAAAATAAATTTGATGTTAGTAAAATTGCAAAAACAGTTGGAGAAAAAGGTGGGGGGCACAAAGGGGCTGCAGGAACTACAATTCTAGAGTCTTTAGACAAAGCAAAGGAGACTCTCTTGCAAACTATTGGGAAAACTTTCCCTGAATTGGGAGAGCAATAATTAAGACCTCAATAAAACTTGTGGGTAATCATCAGGTTCATTGTTTTTCTTAAATACTACCATCCCGTTGAATTCATAAACACTAATATCCCTATACTTCTCGGTTTTCGTTTCAAGTATTTTTCTAATCACTTTTGGATTTGTTTCTATTGCCAATCCCGCAATAGAGCATAAGGCTTGAATTTTCGGATTATTACAATCAACAGTGCACCAAACATTGTAATTATTTTTCGCAAGTTCTGCGATTATTGCTATCCAGTCGGTACCTTCTCTTGCAGCGGCAGAATATAGCCTTTCTCCATCAACCAAACAACAAGATTGAATTCCCTTTTCGCCACGTTGAATTACAACAGAGTTGACATTCCCAGAAAAGACTTTCGACTCATCATAATGCTTACCATAACCTGCTCTTAATAGTCTCGCTATTCCCACCTTATCCCCTTCAGTAAGCTCAGCTAGTGGTATAGATATATACTGCGGATTCGTTGCAACAAGCTTATCTTTCTTCCTTTCTATATACTGAAAAATATCTTGTGCCTCCTCACCGAAAAGTTCATAAACTTCTTCAGAATTTAAATTTCCACAAAACGAAGTGATCTTGTATCTGAAAGTGGGATTTGTTCTTGCAAACTCAACTATTTGAGGAATACTTGCCTCAATAATATCCCTGGTTTCTTGATGAATAACAATATCTGGTATACGAGAAATTTGTTTTAAAGCATTAATAACTATTATTGGGTCTTTCTTTGCTTTTTCTGGATTAGCAAATCTTATTTCTTTGTCTCTAATTTCTCTAATTCTTTCAGGGTTTTCAATCCTCCTTGTGTGAATGTTATATACGCAACAGCTAAAATTTACATCTCCTTCACTTATCAAAGTTGGTATATCAGTAGTATCCACCTGCGACAAATGAATATCCACACCATCAATGACCGCTCCAACAACTCCCGCAAATGAACTCACATAATATTGATGCTCTTTAGTATGATAATCGGGAGACTTTGTAAAACCATTATTTTCAAGTACCATGATTATCTCCTCAATAGGCATATGTACCTTAAAGTCAAAATCGTTCATTCTTTTATTCCAGATCATGTCCCTGACAGCTCCACCTACTAAATAGGTAGTTGTATCAAACATCCGAGCCACTTCCTTAATCTGAGGACATCTGCTTATTTCTTTCTCTATGGCAAGTGTGTTTATAGTTTCATAAACATTGTCTGGATATCTGATATACCTATCTATCCCGTATTGGCGAAGTAAACCAAGCACCTGTGTTCTGGTATCGTGTTCTAGGGACAATATTTGCCAAATATCATCATCTAAAGTTGTAGCACCACTTAATAAATGGGCATTTTTAATCGCCGAGTTTAGTGTCTCTTCTTCAATCACAAACCCGAGTTCAGCAGCAAATCTAAATGCTCTCAATATCCTAACTGGATTAGTCGCAATCTTTTCATCAGGATTAATCATTTTTATTTCCTTTTTAGCAAGAGACTCTAATCCTCCATAATAATCAATTACCTGCCCATCCTCCGTCATACACAAGTTAGAGATTGTTATGTCCCCTTCCGCAAGTCTTTCTTGAATATCTTTTGCCCAAGTAAAATCATAAAGAGTGACCCCAACCTTTAATCTCATTGTCTGAACTTCATCCCATCTGCCTATAACCAAATTTGGAAAGTCTCTCTGAATTTGATCTGGATCAAAGTTGCCAATAAAATCGTAATCAGGGATTGAAGTTTCTGTTTCTAGCAGTACATTTCTTATCGTGCCACCATATAGCATTAATGGTGCCTGCCTTCTGGTTATGGTTTTGGCAACTTCAAAAGCAGTCTTAGTGTTTTGAACAAGACGCTCTCTTTGCTCTGGAGTAATCGAAAACTCTGTGTTATTGCCGATATTTCGTTCATTTTCTTTCATGACTGGTATTCTAGCACTTTTGGTACAATATATCACCTATAGTGTGATATGTGATAAAATACCAACGATTTTATGTCACCAGAAAGATTTATACCAGACAAGAAGTCTAGTGAGCGGACTAGTAAAGTAATACTTACTCTAAATAATGTCTCAGTCTCCAAAGGAGAAAAGAAGATCTTAAGTGGAGTCAACTTAAACATTACTCAAGGTGAGCATGTTGCACTAGTTGGCCCTAATGGTGTGGGGAAAACCACACTGCTTGAAGTAATTACAGGAGTTGGACAACCTGATGATGGTAGTATCTTAGTCTCACGAGGACTTAAAATCACCTACGTTCCTCAATCCATAGAAAATGTATTCCCAAAAGTCCAAGAGCATACAGTATTAGAGTATTTTTTACACGCCAGAGGTCTAAATGCAATTCAAAGACGTATGCAAGAACTAGAAACAATTTTTACCAAACAAAGAACTGACCTTGAAGCAGAACTCAAAGAATATGGAGAATTACAAACTACTTTTCAATTCAGAGGCGGTTACTCAATTGAATCTGACGCTAAAGCGATACTTGATGGTGTGGGATTGCCTGAAAACATTGGATTAGGGACTATGCTTTCAAATCTTAGCGGAGGAGAAAAAACAAAACTTTTTCTCGCACAAGCTCTTATCTCTAACGCGGATTTATTGCTTTTAGATGAACCTTCAAACCACTTGGACCCTAATTCTGTAGCTTGGCTTGGGGATTACTTGAGAAGTTATAGTGGAGCCATGTTAGTAATTTCGCATCAACCTGCCTTCCTTAACGCCTTTACAGAAAAAGTAATCGAGTTATCTCTTGAGGATTGTAGTGCTTTCACTTATACGGGAGGTTATGAAGGTTATGAGACACAAAAAGCACAGAGGGACATGGAAAGAGAAAGAAGTGCAACCAGAACGGATACTGAAATAGCTAGACTGCAAGAACAAGCTGATCGTTTTAGAGCAGGAGTCCATTCAAAAACCTCCAAGGATAGACAAAAAAAGATCGCAAAAATTGAAGCAGACAGGACCACCAGAAGGAAGAAAGATAAGGTCATAAGAACTGGATTTGAGGTGGAAACTAAAAGTGGATACGAGGTTCTAAAGACATCAAATCTTGTAAAAAGCTATGGCGAGGTTACATTAGACTACTCGAATTTTAATATGGAAATTCTAAGAGGAGAAAAGGTAGCTCTTGTTGGTCCTGTGGGAACAGGAAAAAGTACCTTCCTTAAAATAATAGCAGGAGTGATTAAGCCTGATGCTGGTAGTTTCGCAATTGGAAATAAAGTTGATGTCGGATATTACTCACAGGAAATGGAAGACTTGAATGTTGACAACACTGTACTTGAAGAATTACGTTCGATAGCTGGATCCGCATCCGATCAAAAACTTCGCACCTTTCTGGGTGCATTCCTCTTTTCTGGAGACGATGTTTTCAAGCCCGTTGGCGTTTTAAGTTTTGGAGAGAGAAGCCGTGTCATGCTTGCAAAATTGGCCTTAAGAAAACATAACTTCTTAGTGTTAGATGAACCATCAAACCATTTGGATGTAGCTTCCCGAACTTCAGTAGCCCGCATGCTAAATGAATATCAAGGATCAGTACTACTTGTTTCTCATGACGAAGAATTTATGGATGGTATTGGTCTGAATAAAATAATTAAGTTGCCAGAAGGTACAACTACATTAATCTAAAGTGCAACTTTAGGAAAATTAGAGTTTACTATTCTCCCTTTTTCATCCCTCTTCGATTGTTTCACAAAATTGCCGTCATTAGGGAAGGTATTCCAATCTCTGGATGAGGAGAAATGCACAACATTAGCAATATTTTTATCCAAAACTTTGCTACCCAGAAATTTAGATTTTGATCCCCTGTCTCCAGTCATTGCATACAAACCATGGACGTTTATCAAAACCTTTTTTGTCTTCTTTTTTGATTTGAAAACATCAAGTTTAACAAACGACTTATAATTTCCTTTTAAATAAATGTTCATAATTCAGGCAGTTTCTCCTCAATCACCTCTTCAAATATTTCCTTCTGGCTAGGGAAATTAAATTTGATGTTTTAAATTGATTTCTTGAGTAATCTGAATTCTGTCCAAAAAATACCTGTCATGGGACACTACTAACAAAGTCCCTTCGTAATTAACGACAGCCTCTTCTAATGCCTCACGGGAAGATATATCAAGATGATTAGTCGGTTCATCTAGAATTATAAAATTTGCTCCTGAAGCCATAACTTGAGCTAGCAACAACTTAGCTTTTTCACCACTGCTTAAGCTTTGTACCTGCTGATTAACCTTATTAACTGGTATCAAGAATCTCACTAGAAGTTTGTAGGCTTCTGTTTTATCAAGACCTGTTTTTTCAACAAGTTCATCAATAACTGAATTTTCTGACATTAGCTCCTCATGCTGCTGGCTTAAGTAACCTATCACGACTTTGTTACCAATCTTCACGTATCCCGAATCTGGTGTGATTTCGCCAAGTATTATTTTTAATAATGTTGTCTTTCCCGAACCGTTATCACCAGTTAGTGAAACTTTGTCTCCCCTAGAAATACTAGCTCTAACTTTTGATAATATTTTATTTCCTTTAAAACTTTTTGACACACCATTTAGTAGTAATACAGTTTTTGAGCTTTGCACTTTTGGCTTAAACAAAGCCTTCAATTCCAAATCAACTTTAGGTTCTCCAAGCTTTTGTTCCGACTCTAAAAATTTTTCTAATTTTCTTTTTTGAACTACAGCTTTTCTTGCAACTTTTGCCGCTCTTTTTTTGTAGTGGAAATGCTTCGTGGTATCTTCTATATGTTTTGCACGACTACCTATTTGGTTTATCACCTTTTTCGTTCTATTTATCTTTTTTTGCTGAGATTCAAATTTTCTTTTGTAGGCTTCATGTTCTAATATTTTCTGCTCCTTATAAAAACTATAATTACCCCCATATTCTTTTAACTTTCCTTCTTCTAATTCGACAATCCTATTTACAGTATTGTCCAAAAATCTTCTATCGTGTGAGATTATAAATATGCAACCCCTGTAATAACTTAAATAGTTCTCGAGCCATTCCATGGCTGCTATATCAAGATGATTAGTAGGTTCATCAAGTAATAACACCTCTGGCTCTTGTAAGACTAGCCTAGAAAGCATAACTCTGGTTTTTTGTCCACTTGATATCTCTGTTATTTTTTTATCTTTGAGATCTTGAACACCTAGCTTACCCAAAGCTAAATCTAGTTTATATTGCTCCCAATTTTCAAGAGACTCCGACAGTACATCTTTGACAGTTGCCTCATTGTCAAACTTTGGTACTTGAGGGACATAATATACCGTGGTTACCTTAGGAAGGAGTGAAATTGTGCCATCGTCTGGTTCCTCGATTCCTGCAATTAGTTTAAATATTGTTGATTTCCCGGAACCATTTTTCCCGACTAGGGCAACTCGATCACCATCATTAAGAGTCAATGTAACGTCTTTCAAGATACCTTGACCGTTAAATGATTTTGAAATATGCGATAGCTGTATAAACATACATTACTAAGATCGGCATTATTGAAAAATAACAAAAATCACCTTAAATATAACCCACTATCCATTCCTCTTTGGCCCATTTTTCCCACCATGTTCTGGATGGAGTTTGTCTTCCTCTATGATAAATCTAAATCTGATTTTTATTTTCCATATCAGTAGTATAGAACTTTTATTTTATCTTGTAAGATTTGCCAAATCTTTTTTACAGTTTTCGCAATTACAATTAATGTCAGAGATTACCTTTCTCCCACCGATAGTTTTTGCAACATGATCTAATATCCCGCTCCAAAGAGCGTACTTGTTATCCAAATCCGAGGTCGATACAAATTTCTCAAGTAGTTCTGCCATTTCAGGATCCCATATTCTTAAATCAGCCAGGATTCGCTTATTGCTCAACCACCATCTACCGTTAATATGGTAATGATATTTTAACACCTCATTAATATTTATTGATAATGCCAGGAGTGCTGTTGCCTTGTCGTTTTCAAGATTTCTTTTTGCTTTATTGTCAGAATGATACAGCATAAAATGGATATGTTGATGATCATTAGCTTTTGCTTTTGGACGAGTAGTCGAATAAGTTTTTTTTAACTGTTTAAGCTCTCCGGTTTTGTCGAAGACAATTATAGATTCAGCAAGCATAGGCATTCTTTCACCTTTTTTTACTACCTCATCATTAATCTCTTTTATTTTAGCCAAACTTCCAAATGTAATATCCAACTTTATGCCATTAATTATGGGGTGATTAATCTCACTACAATTATTGTCCTCACTAATGACTACCATCACATCAAAATCGCTATTAATATTTTGTTCCCCGCGGGCTACTGAACCAAAGATATATGCGGCAATATATCTATCGTATTTCTGTATATCTTCAATTTTTTTGTAAACACTCAAAAAAGGTTCTTTTAAAATAATTTTTCGCATTAATTTACAATTATAATCAAACTATGTTAACTCAAGACGAAATAAATTACTAAATAAAATTAACCAAGATAAAAAAGTAACAATATCTAGTTTTGACTATAATCTATTTATTTCTAAGTTTCTTTATTTAATTTCTTCATAACACACTAAAGCTACCTTTAGTATTCTAGGTTATGTGGGCTGTTATAATTTGCCAAAATACCTTGAATTGAAATATGATTATTTATCCCATATAATAACTCAACTTTCATGGCATTAACCCCCGAAAACAAATCTAACCCCGAAAAAACCGTAATTGGAATAATAACAGCTCAATATAGAACTGAAGACGGGCAAGAATTTGAAAGTGAAATAATCACACCTGGAAAATATTTAGTAACGGTTTCATACGACTTACCTGATCCAAATATCAGCAAAGACGATAGTCAAATAAACTTCAGAGTTCTTCATTATTCTGTATTAAGTACAAACTATAAACTTGAACCAGTATCTTCTCCATACTGTACAGAAGAACTGACAAATGAACAAAGCAGTGCAGAATTTGTCATGGATGTAAAAACTCATATAGTTTATGGAGATATTACTCTACCAGTAAATTTATGCAGCTCGAATATACTGATTTATAGTGGCAATGGTTTAATAAAACTTTTCAATACTTCTTTTAAAGTTGTACCAGAATAAACATAATACTTTCCTCTCTTTAATCTCATTCTTACAATACTTCTTTAGTATAAAAACTCGTAGGCATTAACAAGTGCAGAAAGGATGTGAGAATATATGAAGCTAAAGAAAATAACATCAGGATTGGCAGTTGCAGTTTGTATCACTGCATTATCAGCACCGGTTGCAAAAGCTGATCATCTTAGTAACAGCAATTCAACAATCACAACCGGAGACGCCGAAGTAAACATTTCCATAAATAACAACGTAAATAGAAATTTTGCCATTATTGAAGGACGTAGTAACGACATACAAGCAATAATCTCTGGAAATGGATCCAGAAGCCACAACTCAATTGATATAGATTTTGAATCAGAGAATAGCATCAATCAAAGTAATGATGCTGACATTGATAATGATATAGACATATCTATTAACACAGGAAATAACTCAATTGGCAGTGACAGAAACAGAGCATACACTTATTACAATAGTAAACATCTTGATGATGATCATAAAAAAGATACCGACAACAAAAAGGATAATAAAGATAGTAAAAAAGAAATAGATGACAAAAAAATGATTAAAGATGAAAAAAAAGCTAATAAAAGAGAGTTCGAATACAAAAAACTCTATTCAAACAAACATGATTCATCCCAAAAATCTCATCACGAGAACAACAAGCACGAAGACTTTGACAAATTTGATAAAGATGAAAAAGATAAAAAGTTTGATAAAAAAGATGATCACAGGAAGAAATATGACAAAAAGGATGATCACAAGAGACAATATATCATCTCTAGAAAACCTATGAAGAAAAAGCAGGTTATTATTAAACCGGTTGTTATAAAAAGACCAGTGGTTAAATCTAAAAAGCACAATCGCTTTACGAAGGACAAATATTTTACAAAGTCAGATTACAAAACGAAGTTTAGAAAAAACTATGTAAAAAACAAGCATGATTACTTCAACCATAAAATGACTTACAAAAGATACTAATGCCCTAATATATTCTTATAGGAATTAACGATTTACGGCAGCTTTTAGCCGAATTCGCACTAGTCTAAGTTGAGAATCTTAAGAGATTTTCAAACTATATTTGCAATATTGATTTTTATAATATATCCTTCAATTTGTTATCGCAAACATGTTTAATTATAAAATTCTCAGTGGTTTTATATTAGGATTTCTTTTTATTTTAAATGGTCTTCTAGGCTATTCAGAAGTTAATGCTTCAAATCAATATTTTCACTCTCTTTATGGTCAACCAGTTCCACAAGGTGTTTTAGACGGCAACAAAAAAACTTTCCTTGCAAATGGTTACTCTACTACCAACTCTCCTAGTTTTAGTAGTGCCTGGCCTGTAGTGCTTCAAAACATGCTTGATGAACATACTGGAGTTACTAACCCTCAAGATAGAATTTATCATGTTTTTTCTCACGCTGTCGGATCAACGCCGATCGCTAGATGGAGTAAGCAAGTTGATGATCTTGGATGTGACGATGATGGCAACCTTATTCAAGATTCAATCACATGGTATGTTAACCCTGGTACCAAATTAGTAAACGGAGCTCCTCCAGCTTCGATTTTATTAGCACAACAATCACTACAATGGGCATTTGATTGTAATGATAGAGGTGTAGGCATAGCTGATGAGAATGACATCACAAACATTGAACATGGTGCGAAAGAAATCGAACATTTTGTTGATCAATTTGTAGCCGGAGGTTTTGAAACAGTATATATGGCATCACATATCTACCAAAGAAGTAGAGTTGCAGTTCCTGTTTACACTGAAAAGTATGGTCTAAAGAGAGCATTAGAATTTGTTGAAGAACTAAAGCCTGGTCCTTATCTTTGGTGGGGAACCAGCAAACAATGGCCCACTGGTTTTCAGTCAGACGGAAGGCATCCGGATCTACCTGTTGCCAATGCAATGGCTATTTACTGGTACATCGTGCTTGCAGGTGATGATGCCAAACCAGATATAATAGAAAAATATGCTACTCAATATTCCCCTAATACTCACATACCAAGTGTCAATGATAATTTTATACCAGAAACAATTTCCAATTTTACAGTAGCATCAGAAAATAATTACATTGAATACAAAGACAATGATCCATTTAGCTATGGTCTTGTACTCCCCTTCAAACCTTATACAGATTTTTCAGGTGTTGAATTTAATACCATGCCTGAATATTTATTAAATGAAACAGTTTATGCGACATCGAATAATGACAAAATGTCAGATGGTCAGGTTTCAGATTTTATATCATTTGACATAGATCAACCTTCAACAATTTACGTTATGCACAATGACAGTATCACAACAAAGCCTGCTTGGTTATTAGACTTCACAGACACAGGAGACGATATATTAGATATCTATAATTCAAATAATATTTATAGTGTTTACTATAAAGAATTTTCTGCAGGAGAAATTAATTTAGGAGGCAACGATGGTGATGGAAGCTCTGATCAAAATATGTACTTTTTTGTAATTAAAAATACTGAAACTATTGATGCTATCCCTGTAACTGAAAACGATAATTATTCAATAGATGAAGATAATATCTTAATCATTGATAATTTAACTGGAGTTCTTGCAAACGACACAGTGAATGAGGGCACACTTTCAGCAGAAATTGACACTCTTCCCTCAAATGGACAAATTACTTTAAATGCAGATGGTTCATTTACTTACACTCCAAATAACAACTTTTTTGGCATAGATACCTTTACTTACAAAGCTGTTGGTGAAAAGAGCTCAAGCTTCGGTGAAGTAACTATTCTTGTAAATCCTGTTGATGATCCTCCTGTAGCAGTTGGTGATCAGGCTTTTACACAATTTGAAACCTCAATCGCTATAGATGTGCTTTCAAATGATATTGAATATGATAACGAAACTTTAAATGTAGTTGATGTTACACAACCATTAAATGGCAGCACTATCATTAATACTGACAACACTATCACCTACACACCAAATACTGAATTTAATGGAACTGATCAGTTTAGCTATACAATTAGCGACGGAATATCTAATGCTGATGCAATTGTTACCGTCAAGATAAACAATCCACCAGTTGCAGATGACCAAAATGTTTCACTTGATGAAGATACACAAATAGATATCACACTAACCGCATCGGACATCGATAATGACGAAATTACATTTTCAATAAACACAGAACCAACAAACGGAACAATAAACGGCACACTACCAAATATAACCTATACTCCTAATCCAGATTACAATGGAACAGATAGCATAGTATTTAGCGTAGATGATGGGAATTTTGCCACTGACACAGGTACAATTTCTATTACTGTAAACCCTATTAACGATGCTCCTATTGCTAATGATAGTACTGTCCAAACCAATCAAGACACGGAGTTAGTAATTGCTTTGCAAGCTAGTGACATTGATTCCGAAAGCTTAGACTACATTATCTTAGATCAGCCAACTAACGGAACATTACAAAACGGTACCACAATTAATGAATACATATATTCCCCAACTTCTGGGTTTTTTGGTATAGATACATTTACTTTCAAGGTAAATGACGGACTTGAGGATAGTAATATTGCGACTGTCATTATAACAATAAATAGTGCCGATTTCGTAGAGATCGTAAGTGTTTCATCAGGAAGATCGTATGAGATTGTAACGGCTTCCTTAAACGAGTTACCTTTTATGGACGCATCCTATTACATAGATAATATTAGTGCTGGTTTGGATAACCAAAAAATGATTAAAACATCTTGGAATGACCAGAAGATCACTAATGACAATCATATAACCTTAAACTTTACTCAAGATGTTATTGTTTATATGGTATTTGATAAACGGCTACAGAACACTCCAACCTGGATGGATACAAGCTGGTCTTTTAGTACAGAATCAGTTGCTACATCTTACCTTACCGACTCCCCACGGATTGTTTATGAAAAACAGTTTTCTGCAGGAGAACATATATTCGGAGGAAACCAAAGTGATTATACTAAAGCACGCAGCAATTACTTCATGATTGTTGTGCCTGTATTGTAATAGACTTAAACAGCTATTGGCAAATCAAACCTCACTATCATAAAATATACTATATGGGATACGAAGATATGGACAAAGGAGAAAAATTAACTGGTGGATCACCTAAATCTTCTCCATCCATGACCCTCCAACAAGCAGTTGACTTAGGAGAATACAATCCTGAGTTTTTATCAACATTTCCCGAATGGCATACTCTAAGCCGACATGTTCAATTTCAATACATCAGAAAAGCTCTAGATAATAGGCACAAACATTTAATAGTTCAGTATGCAGAAATTAATAATATGCTTGACTTCAGACTCAAACCACATTTAAATGAAGCATTAAAAAACTTAGAAAAACAAATAAAAATACTGGAAAATGACAGGGAAAGATTATATGCCGAGTATTCTGCGTAAATATTAGCAAGTTTCGCTAGTTACTAGCTCCGATAAAACTAAAAATATAAACTATCCACTTTTCTTACCCAATTTTTACATTAATAGTGTAGACTAAACTTTTATGAGACCCACTGCCTACATACTACCAATTTTTTTGCTCTTGGTTTTTACTTCAATTGCACAAGCAAGGGTATCAAACAGTATTGATATTAATAGTGATGGAAGTAATTCCGACATTAACGTTGATATAAATAATAATGTAAATACAGAGAGTGATAGTTCCTCTACTAAAAAATCCTCTACCAAAATAAGAATTCAACAATCGGGTGACGGGGAATCAAAAGTTAATATAAACGGAGACGATTATGAATTAGAAGGACCTGGTGAGTTAAATATAACCGACGATGAGATGTCGACATCTACCCCAACTCCAACTTCATCCGCTAGCCCTAGTCCTACACCATCACCAATAGAATCTCCTCTGCCTACACCAACTATAACTCCTACCAACACACCATTAAGTGAACTTAATCCTCCATTAATCATGAGTCATATTTTTGTAAAGCAAATAGAGGTAATCTTTGATACTTTCAGCAGATTATTTTCAAATCTTTAACTATTTAGCTTATTTAAAGCTCGAGGTGAGACTCTAATGGCTCTTTTTCCATTTCAGTTAAGCTACATAACTTTTAACCCTTTCTCTATTATTTCGTCTATCGGCCAATGCCATTGATCCAACCTTATATGCTGAACGTGAGATATTTCTTTTTCAATTCCTCTACCTGTTAGTTTGCCTGTCTTTGGATCTACTTCTCTCAGAACTAGTGTGTCACCGGGATTGCATTCAAAATCATTTAATCTTAATTCATGCGTTTTGACACCTTGGATTATTAACTCAAAAAACTCTTTATTAACTTTTTTTTCTATAATCATAAATTCTCTCTAAAAAACTCTATTTAGCTTATTTAAAGCTTGAGGTGAGACTCTAATGGCTCTTTTTACTCCTTCTTCTTTATAAATCCAGCCTTTTTCTTCAAGTTTTTTCACTCGCTCATGAGCAGAAGCTGTACTCTTAAGACCAAAATTCTCCATAATCTCTCGATAAGAAGGAGCATTTCTGTTTTCATAGATAAAATTAATAATATATTTTAAAGTCTCACGCTGAGTTGAAGTTAGCGACTCTAATTCTCTGAAATCAAAATTGTTAAAACTCTCACCTAGTGCTTCATAAGCGAGTTCAGGAAAATCTTCCTCAAATTTAATAAGAACATCCACTAGCCCACTCTCGATGTAGTCTCTTAATTCTTCTGACATCTGTTCTCCTATCTTTTCAATGTATTGAAGAGCTATTTCCAATACTTCAGTTACTAAGCATTTAGCTATAAGCCGACTTAAAAGCACCGCATCCTCATTCGGTATTTGTCTAATTGTTTCTTTTCTACTCATTTTACTTATACCTATAAATTCTCCCTAAAAAACTCTACTGTATTTTGCATTGCCTGATTAAATGTAGGACCAGATATATTGTGCCCGCCTGAAGGATATTCATTTAACTCATGCTTTATATCCGTATTATCTAAAATCCTCATCAAGTTTCGACTATACTCAATACTCACTACTGCGTCATCAACAGCGTGATTAATTTGAACTGCTCCACTAACTCCATCTAGATAGTTTGTAGGTACTACCTGTTTCCAAAACTCACTATTTGGGTCAAAATCTCCGTGTACAGCCCTCAATCTTTCTCGTTTTCTTTGTACAGGTGAATCATTTCTTGGCGGTCTGTAACTGTTGTCATCAATTCCATACTCCCGCATATCAGAGTATGTATAAACAGCTCCTGCCCAAATGACTATAGCCGGGATTTCATTTGCCACGAAACTTCTAAAGATCACATTTCCAGCCATACTGTGTCCCCACAATCCGATTTTTTCTGAATTTACAAAACTAGATGAAGCAAGAGCAGACTTTGCATTTAAAGTATCAATAATATAGTCACCTGAATAATAACCTCCTCCAGCTATTCCTTCTGAATCATCATGTCCCCTAAGATCTATTTTAAAAACAACAAACCCGTTTCTTGCTAAATAGTCCACATAGGAAATATAATTATCAGCTGTTTCATATTCTGCAGGCGGAATATATCCATGAACAAAAACTAGCGCAGGCCAACCATTCTCGGGTACATCTCCTTTTGGAATAGTCAGTAACCCATTTACGCTAAGTCCGTCCGAATCATAACTTGTGAGATAAGATGTGTAATAGGAATTCTCATTAATTTTATTTAGTTCAGCCAATGAACTATTATATTCTCGATTTCTCAAATACGGAATTGTAAGATCCTGAAATTCAACAACTTTTGGTTCTTCTAATGACTGATTTTCAAATTGGGGAGTTGCAGTTACAGGGATGCTAACTATATTTTCATCTATATCATTATCATCTAATACTACAAAATATCCAATAATTCCTGCAGTAATAAACGTTAAAATCACTGCTGCTGTTGCAAAAGCTCCCTTATTATTCATATTTATGTAAATACTTTATCAATTACTCTAAGAAAAAAAGTGTGTGTTAAATAAATTATATAAGACGAATTGCCGATATATAATACGAATTTGTTAATAGATTTAGGTATTGATATCTTTATAACCGGGATATAAAAGAAAAATAAAGTTGAAAAACTAGCAAAACTAAGTATAGAAAGACGAGTAAATCTTGTGGCTATTATAATATTTTGACCTGATTTCCATAGTAAAAAGGCATCACTAATAGCCCATAAAGAACTCAAAACAGTCAAGGTCAAAAGAAGAGATACTCTTCTTTCGTTAATTTTATGCTTTGCCAATACCATGCCCAAAACAAAATAAAATACCCAGAAAAAACTCCATACATATTGCTGCTGATCGGTCCACCAAGTACTTCCTGCATTCGTATTCAATATTAATTGTTCGGTGGCATATATAGCTAAAGACTGTATTACAAAAGAGGCTACTAATATTGATACAGGATGAGACTTTGTGTATTTTAAAAGCATAGGGAAAACTAAATATAACTGAAATATCATTGGTACAAAGTAAAGATGATAGTCAACGATTCCAAACAACATTCTCCACATACTCAAGTCAGAATTCCAACTCCGCAATTCTGGAATAACAAAACCCAATAGCAATAAAAAGACAGCCCAGGCAAAAAATATTGGTAAAAGCTTCTTTGCTCTATCCAAAATAAATTTAGGTAAATTTGGGTTTGTATCTTTGTATTTAAAAGTTAAGGCATAACCCGACAAAGCCACAAACAAAGGTACACAAAACCTAAGAAGTTGGTTTAGACAAAACCATAAAAAGTCCCAAATTGTATTCGAAGAAAAACTGTGCCAATCGGTTGTAAAGTGTATTAAAAACACAGCGGCTATAGCTACACCTTTTAATTTACTGACAGCCTGTTTTGAAATATCCATTGCAAAGAAAATACACAAACAATACAGATTTTATTAGTAGTTAATTATTATCTTTTATTGTTTATTAATAATAGAAGTTTTTTATTTTACAGATCCCAAAGAGATTTGGAAAGATCTACTTTTTTTGTTTCAGCAAATGTTACACCTTCATCAAGTAACCTTAATCTTTGTTCTTTCCATCCATTAAAAGCAAAATTCTCTGCAAGTTTCCCTTCTTTGTTTACAACTCTATGACATGGAACATTTGGGTCTTTGTTTGAATGTAATGCCCAACCCACTTTTCTAGCATCTTTTGTGCTAAGCAGTTTAGCGATTTGACCATATGTAGCAACCTTCCCTTCGGGAATCTTTTTAACGACCTCATAAACCTGACTAAAAAAGTTATCCACATTATTATTTTACAAGATTTTCAAGTAAATATAAGGCTTGCATTTAATAATTATAAAGTTAATAATAGTCATGGCTTTCCATGAGTTACTCAAAAAAAATTCTCTTTTATGATGGACATGAAGCTCTCGCCTATTCAGATGTTTATCTTTATCCGACTTATTCAGATATAAAATCACGCTATGGTGACCAATTAACAACTTCTAGCAAAATCACCAAAAAACTGATTTTGAATATTCCACTAATTTCGGCTGGAATGGACACTGTAACAGAAGACAAAATGGCTATTAAAATCGCATTGCTAGGAGGAATTGGTGAAATTCATAGGAATAATAACCCAAACAGACAAGCAGAGTTAGTAGCAAAAGTAAAAAAACATAAAATTGAGAATAAAAATTTAGCAGCTGTTGATTCTAAAGGTAGGCTACTCTCGGGTGCCGCCATTGGGGTACAAGAGATAGATGTGGAACGAGCTTATAAATTGATTGAGGCAGAAGTAGATGTTATGTTTATAGATATTGCTCACGGACATTCAATTCATACAGAAAAAATGATAAATAAATTAAAAAAAGAAAATATTGCTGTACCAATTATCGTTGGGAACATTGCTACAAAAGAAGCTGCCAAATTTGCCTACGAAATAGGTGCAGATGGTGTTAAAGTTGGAATTGGTCCTGGATATGTTTGTAAAACTAGAAATGTTGCTGGTGTAGGAATTCCTCAGGTTACAGCAATCATGGAAGTTAAGAATGAGTTATCAAAGAAAAAGAATACTCTTCCGATCATTGCCGACGGAGGAATTAGAGAACCCGGAGATGTAGCTAAAGCAATTGCAAGTGGTGCAGATACAGTTATGATTGGGAGCTTGCTTGCAGGCACAGAAGAAAGTCCGGGAAAATTAATTACAGAAAATGGAGTTAAGAAAAAGATGGTCAGAGGAATGGCTTCATCCAGTGCATTAAAAGATCGAAAGAAACTTGGTGACTCTACTACAAACCAAAAGCTATACTCACCTGAAGGAAGAGAAACCTATGTGGATTACAAAGGGTCTGTAGAAGCTATCATAAATGAGTATACAAGCGGACTAAGGTCTGCAATGAGCTATACAGGTTCTCATTCAATCAAAGAACTGCAAGAAGCAAGACTAATAAGAGTTAGCAGCAACGGAGCAAAAGAACAAGTAAGATCCCTCAGTTAAATTTATAAATTTCCCGATGTTTCTATGACTATTATTTAAGCAATATTAGGCAACTATTGGCAAGTATTGGTAAGATATGGTAAGCTCATTTCATGCTTATACCCCCTCGATATACTCTAAACGAAAAAATTGTCGAGCTTCTACAATCAATCGAAGCAAGTAAGGAAGTAATTGACTCTCATACAATTCCGCCAAAAGTCGAACAAAACATTAGAAGACAATCAATCCTCAAAAGCTCCCTGTATTCTGCACGCATAGAAGGTAATGAATTGACTCTAGAAGAGCTATCTTCAATTCCTTCCGACAACCAACAAAAAGTTGAAATATTCAATATTCTCAAGGCAACCAACTGGATAATCAAAAGAAGAAAAAAGGATTTAAGCTTAAATGATATTTTGGAGCTACACAAAGCATCAATGGAAGGTCTAAGCCCAGATGCAGGCAATATCAGAAAAGACGTTAACGCAATATTCAATAGTGCAGGAATTGCAATTTATATGCCTCCTCCACCTCATAGGGTAAAACCTTTATTAAATAAACTAGTAGCCTATGCTAATGGCAAAGAAAAATTTATACCTATTAGAGCTACTTTATCTCATTATGTATTTGAGAAAATTCATCCTTTTATGGATGGTAACGGACGAGTCGGCAGACTTCTTATCCAGAAAATAATGCATCAAGGCGGATACGGAATGAAAGGGTTACTTCCGCTGGAAGAATTCTTAGACAACAATCGTGCAAACTACTATAGAAGTCTAGAAGAACCGGAAAAAGACGTAACCGATTACCTTATTTTTATATTGGAAGCAATTGCAGAAACTGCAGAAAAAGCAAAAGAAATGGTACTCATAAAACAAGAAGCAGAAGTTGAAGATTATCTCCTCCCCCGCCGAGCAGAGATTTACAATATTATAAAAGAGCAAAAAATGGTTAATTTCGATCAAATCAAAAGACGTTTTAGAAAAGTAAATGAGCGTACTCTGAGATATGATTTAAAGAGACTTCAAGATGAAGACTTAATCATTAAATTAGGTGTCACAAAAGGTGTTTACTACAAACCAAAAGAATAGTGTTTTAATCCACTTAATTAATGACACTCAACAGTTTTGATAATTCTGCCTCAGCCATTCCAATTACAGTATCAGCAGCACCGTAGTAAATTCTTATTTTATCTTCAACCAAAACCGCCCCACAGGAAAAAACAACTTTAGGCATTTTCTTGTTTATATATTCAGTCTCTACAAATTTTTCTAGTTCCTTTTTACTCATTTTCTCCATTCCCACAAACCCTCCAGGCAAAATATCCACAATTCCTTTTGTTTCATATTCCTCTTCTGGCTCAAACACCGGATCTGTTGATCGATATAAAATTTTTCGAGGATTATTAAAATCAAGAATTAAATAACCTAAAGCATAATCTCCACTTCCAAATTTTTTGCCATGATAAAAATAAAGCCATCCTTTTGATGGTTTTATAGGAGGAGGACCTCCTTGAACAGACAAGCTATCAAAATTGTTTCCTTTTGATGGGGTTAAAAATTCGTCATAGTCAACATACCAATCTATACCATTTTCTGATTCCGCCAGCCAAAGATTCGAATTACCGAAAATCATCCTGTATTTTCCATTAATAATTTCTGGAAATACTCCCCCTGCTTTGGATCTTTCGGCTCTAGATGATTCCTCCTTTTCTCTTTGTCCCTTAACAATTTTAAATACTCCTGCTTTGTATGCGTTCCAGTTTTTTAATATTAATCCGTGTCTTTGCCAATCTATTAAGTCCTTGGTTGTAGCCAAAGATAAAGCTCTCCTTTCACCATTGTCAGATGAGTAAGTCATATAATACTTTCCCTTAACCTTGCTAACTCTGGGATCCATTGGCCCTTTGATTTCATCATTCCAACCGGATTCCAATAACGGACTGTTTGCAATATTAAAATTAGTTCCATTATCAGATATTGCATATCCAATTCTGTTAACCCAGTCATCACCTACAGCATTAAACCACATATGATATTTATTATTTTCATAAATTACTGCAGGGTTATAAACTTTTAAACTCATCCATATCACATTTTGATCAGGAATTAGAATAGGATTAAATGGACTTCTAGTAAACATTCTATTTATCACTCATAAATTGAAGGATATTTCCTTCAGGGTCCTCAAAGGTATAACAGTATCTTGGATTTTCACTTCCCTTAGTTGGCGGGGTTTCAAATGGTTCGGCAATAACTTTTACTTTGTCTTTGGTTTTTTCAAACCAAGAAAGGACATCTTCTACGTAAAGTTGAACAATAAACCTATGAGGATCTTTATTTTTCCCATTAACTTCACTGTGTTTACCAATCCAAAGCTTCATCTGCTCTCCAACTTTAAACCCGTATCCATAATCATCAGGCAATGTAAGTTTTGCAATCGGTTCCAACTCTAAAACTTCCCTGTAAAATTCCTGAAGTTTATCTGGATTCTCCGACCAGATTAAGAGCTGATATCCTTTTATATTATTCATAATCTGTATTACTTTTGCTTAATTCATTTAATAGTTTACTCAAAGAAACAGTTGCCACCCCAACATTTTTATCTCCACCTCCATAATACACAAATATATCTCCATCAATTATAACTTGACCGCATGAAAATATTGTGTCGTGTCTTATTCCTTGCATTTCATAATCCATCTCTGGTTCTATTAGTGGATAATCTAATCTTGAAATAACTTTTTCCAACTTTTTGTCAAACATCATTGCACCTAATCTATATTTATCGTCATGCAAAGAAAGCCCATGATAAATAAGAAGCCATCCGTCTTTAATTTTCATTGGAGGTCCTGCGATTCCAATCTTTCTACTGTCCCACATTTCCTTTCTTGGATAAACAAATATCGTTCCACCAACATAATCATTCTCGAAATTCAAATCATCCTTTCTGTCTACCCAAATACAACCGCCTAATCTATGTAAAAACACATATTTACCATCTATTTTTTCGTCCAGCAAACAAGCATTTTTATTATTTCTAGTCGGATCTGAAATTACTTTTGGTTTATCCCAATTCCAGTTCCTTGCTAAAAAATCTTCCTTAGTAATTGAAGTAAGTGCAATTTTTGTCGTACCAACACCAGAATATGCTGTATAGCAAATATAAATTCTATCACCTATTATTGTAGCCCTAGGGTCTTCACAACCGGAAAAAGCATTTTCTTTATCTTTTGTCTCAAAATCCTCTCTAGGAACATATATGGGCTCATTTAACCTTTCCTCAATCTTAAATCCATCGCGACTAATTGCTAAGCCTATTGTAGATGTATTATCTTTTGATTGGGCTCTGTAGAGTATGTAAACTTCATTGTCCAGTTTGAGAGCAGTAGGATTATATGTGGCTTCATTTTCAAACTCATTATCTGTTATTTTAATGATTGGGTTTTCTGAATATCTTTTTAAACTTATTTTTTTAGTGTTCTTCTTTGGTTTCTTTGATTTAATTTGTTTAAGTAGTTTGTTTACAGACTCCGAAGCACGGGCAATTACTGTATCAGCCGCACCGTAATATAAGTGTGCTTCACCATTCTCTAAAATTAAACTTGTAGGAAAAACTACGTTTGGAACAAGTCCAAAACGTTCATATTCTTCTACCGGCACTAAAATGGGGTCAGCTGTCCTTGCTTTAATTTTTAAAGGATCTTTGTCCTCTAACAAAACTGCTTCAACACCAAAAAGCGGAGGCGGTGTAAAATAATTTTGTATATGGCTATACACTAAGAGCCATCCATCATTAGTTTTAACGGGTACAGCACCTACCTCAACATGATCATTTCCATACTTTTCTAAATTCAAAGAGTATTTATCTTTGTCTTTGTACCATTCTTGCCAATATTTATTGTCCCAAAAATCCTCAATATTATCAGCTTGAGCTATGGCAATGGAAGATGGTGGTCTGTCTGTATCAACCGAAAGTAGAATAGTAACTTTTCCATTTATTCTTTCCGGGAAAAGACACATGGCTTTTGCATTAAACGGTGTCACCAGATGCTTTTCTTCTATTTTTTCAAAATCATCTGTTATCGCTACTGCTGTCTTAATTCCATCAGCGTTATGTGGATAGTTGGATAGCGCAGTATAAAAAATGTATGTTCTGTCTTCAAATACTGTCGCACGGGGGTCCTCACACCCAAATTGCTCCCAATAATACATTGGTGTAATAAACTGTTTTCTGTCGGTAAAATTTAAACCATCCTTACTCTTTGCTAGCCCTATGGTAGAAAGCAGCATTTCCTGTTCTTTATAAACAACTTTAGAAGATATTGCTCTATAGAACATATAGTAAGTGCTTCCCTTTTTTAATATTGAAGGATTGAGGACTGCCTCAGCTTCCCATTTGTTGTCCTCATTGGGTGTAAATATTGGATTATTATCATAACGAGTTAGCATTTTTATATATATTCAAACTAGCACCACCTGTAAACTTTAGCATATCAATAAACTCTGGCAAAGACTCATAAGCCACATTAACTGTTGTATCTGATCCTCCGTAATAAACATAAAGCACATCATCAATTACAGCTGCACCACAAGGATAAATAACACCATACTTATACCCCCCATTTTCGTATGGCTCAGTAGGTTGCATAATTGGTTTATTTGATCTATAAAGCACTCTTGTAGGATCTTCTAAATCAAGCAGCATAGCTCCCATTAGGTATTTTGAATCATCTTTGTCATCAACAGCATTATAGATTACAAGCCAACCATAATCAGTTTTTATTGGGGTTGCCCCCACTCCAATTTTTCTACTATCCCAATTATCCTCCCTGGGAGAAATTTTATAATCGCCTTTGAGCCATGTTTTCCCATCAAATTCATCTAATGAATCAACATAGTCAACCAAAATATCTGGAAATACACGATGAAAAATTACATATTTACCATTAACTTTTTCAGGAAGAATTGTTCCACTTTTATCAATGATTCCTGGTCTAGATATCAGTACAGGGTCTTTCCATGCATCCCATTTTTTATTATGGAAATCATTTTCATCAATGGAAGTCATTGCAAGCCTAGGACCATTTCTGCCATCATAAGCAACATAAACAACATAAAATCTGTCATCAATTTTTGTCATGCGTGGATCTTCACAACCTCCGCCACCACCAAATCCAGAAATAAAACTAACAGAGCAATAATTACCCGTGTTAACCTCAAAAGGAGCCCTAGGTGTATAAATCGGGCCTTCTCTCTCATCAATATTTAAGCCGTCCTTGCTAGAGGCATATCCCCAAACAGAAGTATAATCTTCCCCTACTGCACGATATATTAGATGGACTTTTTCTCGGTCATACCAAGCAGCCGGATTAAAAACAGCAACAGACTCCCATTCTTTTTCGGGGTTTGGCTCAACAATAGGATTTGCAGGATATTTTTTTAGAGTTGGGTGAACAACTTCTGTCTTTCTTTTCTGGGCTTTAAGAACGCTTCTATAGTGAGGATGATTAACAGCATAAATATTTCCATCATGTGTTTCCCAATAAGATATGATTCTTCCTCCTACATGTGATGTTCCCAAAGGATAAGGAGATTCCCCTTCCCATTCATCAGTTTGTTCCCAAAGTTTTCTTGGCTTTTTCCAACTAACAAACTTTAGATTATTATCTTCAAAAAGCAGTGCATATACTTTGTTTTGCCCTTTTCCTTTAACATCTCTTAAAAAGTAAGTTAACAAATAACCTTCATTCACCTGAAGAAGATTTCCAATTACTAAATCATATTGATCTTTTTTGTTTTCTTCTAAATCAATTAACTTTTGTTTGTCTTTCCATTTTTTGAGATTTCCTGACTCAGCCAAACTTATAGAACTCCCATCTGTATAAAGCATTAAGTAATTTTCTTCACCCAAACTAGTAGCCAGCAAAACTCCCGAAGAATATGGCAAGTGTGTATCAGAGATTTGTTTCCAATTTTTGATATCGGGTGAAATAGCAATATTTAGAAGTTTTTCTTGATTCCCTTTTCTGTAAACAAGCAAATATAACTCACCAGAAACTGTTATCCTGAAATTATCTAATTCAGTTATATCTACTTTATTTTCGCCATCAAGTATTGCACAATCGGACTGAAATACATTAAATTCAAAACCATTTAAACTATACTCAATTGAAAAATTATTACCATTAGATTTTTTAAATAAAAACACACGCTCTCTATTTTCAAACACACCCAGTCCTAAATTTGAAGTTTTCATAAAGCAGTCCTTTATATATGTATAGCATAATATTTTAGCCTACTCAACGATCCAAAGATTACATTTTGGCTTATTTACGACAATATATGAAACGCGAAATGCATCAGAAATATCTATAGTACGTACTAAGATAATTTTTAATTTCTTTTAATTATCGTTTATCGTTTGACTAAAAAATAAATTTCAATAGAATTAATAAGGTGAAAGTTATAAAGAGAGATAACAGCTTAGAAGATTTCAATCCAGAAAAAATTAAAAAAGTTGCAGTTGCAGCAGGATTGGAAAAGGATAAAGCTGAAAAAGTAGTAGAAAGAGTAAACAGTTGGATTCAATCTACAGGCGAATCTGAAGTTAGCTCACTCATGATTCGAGATAAAGTACTTGAGTTGCTGAAAACAGAAGATGAGTACGCAGCGGGATTATACGAATGGTACGAAAAAACAAAAGACAGATAAGATACGCTCCTCTTGATACAATAAATATTTATGAGTAATATTTAGTTATGGCTAAAGCAAAATATAAAGAATATGTTGAAAAGATGCTTCTTGAAAACAAAGAACTGTTTGATAAATTCAAAAAAATACATGATAAATACTCAGAAAATCAAGATGAGCTTCAGGAAGAATTTAATGATATCGGAAAATCTGTTATGGAAAAAGTTAGAGAGTATGAAAGTAAACTATGCTATGGATCTGAAAGAGGTGGATATAGTCAATACACCTCTGGTCTTGCAGAAAAATTCCAAAATGAAGTTAGAAGCATCTTCCCTATGATTGATTTTGTAGGTGTAAAGGTAAATAATACTGTTAAGAAAATAAGTACTTTTAATATCAAAAAGATTAATTTATAAAATTTAGTAGAACTACTTCGAAATATCCTCTTCAGATGGAATTATAACCCAACAAATAATATATGGTAAAAATCCAGGAAAACCACCTGGAATCATAGCAAATAACCAAAGCAATCTAACAAGGGTAACATCAATTTCAAAATAATTGGCAAAAGCTAATGCTACTCCAGCAACCTTTCGTCCCTTTGTGGGTCTCATTAATTTCTTTTTTGCCATAGTTCATTATAAGCAATTTTACTAAATTAAAACAGGGTTAGCGTGTGACGGCGACTAACCCTGTGCTTTTGTTTTCCCTGACTTCATAAGCTTATGTCATGGCATGCTTTCAATTTCACAGATACGTATATGGTCAGTATTGTAAATCAGTAAGAAATAAATAAGAAAGACTATTCCCTTAAATTTAATCGAAGTCTACATCATAGTCGAGTGATGGTGGGTATATTTGCGGCTCATCAATACGTGAAGTGTTAATTGTATTTAATAGTTCATTTACTTTTTGTTCCAATAACAGCACTTCAAAGTCATCAGCATATACTGAAGGGTTTCTAATTCCACCTGGAGGTGGTGTTATGTTCTCCACCTCACTTGGGATTATCTCATTACCCTCATCTGCACTGTTTCCAGTTGTTATTATTTGAGCTAAAATCCCTAATACAACTATAAAACCCATTAATCCAAAAAAGAAAATTGAAAATATAATAAATATTCTTCTTTGTACAATAGGTATATTTTTTAAGGGAGTTGAAATTAGTTTCTGATCAATTTTGCTAATAACTAGGTTAGCGACTCTAAAAAACCCACTAAGATTATTTGTTTTAGATGTAGTTGTTGTATTTTGATTATTTATTTTATCTTCCATTGTCTGCTGTTTTAATTTCAATAATAATTTCTCTCATAAATCTCATTGCTTCTAAAACATTAGTTCTTGCTTGACTCAAGAAATTCTGTGAGGTATTAAAGTAGGTAGTTTTCTTAGTCCCTGACCTCGGATCTTTCATTTTATCGATTTCCTTTCTTGCTAATTCTTCGTTTCCTTGGGTTTGAGCCAACTGATTTTTTGCATCCCCTAACCATTTTTTTATAATAGTAGTATCCTTGTTACCTGCACTTTCTATCCCGGCGATTTTATTCTCGAGTTGTATTATTAAATTACTGGCATCCTCACGATTACTGTCAATTTTGCCAAATGAAATGGTGTGTAAAGCTAAAAATCCCACCTCTTGTGTCGTATCCGATCTTGTTTTTGCTTCATCTGATAATGAAACTAAATTATCTAAATTATTTTCAGATTCTACTCTTTGCTTATGATCAACATACCAATTTCTTTCTTCCTCTAATTTAGTGTTAATTTCGCCTCTTTGTGTTTCATCAATCCCGCTAGTGATATTTAACTTTGCTATAACAGCTGCAATATATGTAATCCAGACTTCATCTCTTGCTGATAAAAAGTTTTTTGTTGCTACTTCCGCTTCCCGTTGGGCTGTCAAAGTTCCGTGTCTTAGATAAGCAACGCGTTTTAATTGGTACTCTTCTCTTGCTGCTCTATATTTATCCATTTGGGAAATATAATTTTGATATGCTTGCTCATATGTAGATTGAGCCTTGATAGAAATAGTGTTTATTGTAAAAAGACATAAAAATACAAACAAAATAAGAGTATATTTCTTAGACATATATCTATTCTAATTCATAATGAAGAATTGGCAAAGTCTTATGTAGATATCACTTTAAACAGCTTTAGAGGACTCGCGATTTGTAAAATATACTTGATGCGATTGAAACTATATGTTATAAGATCAGTACTATGTCACCCAAATTAGAGCGACTTACTGCAAATTTCTTCGACAAAGTAATCGGAGAAACAGATAATATCGAGCAGCTCACCGCATTAATTGATAAATATACAGAATTACAAAGAATAGCAGCAAAACAAAAAAACTACGAAGAACTCGTAGAATACACTGCATAGGTTCAAACACTTACAACTAGGTTAATAAAACTCCAAGGTTTTAAAGATAGCATTATTGAATATGTTAAAGAAAAAGCTACTGAATTAAATATTCATGAACACGATTTTTCTATATTTTTCACCACAGATACAAAAATGGAGGTTGAAGAACCTGAAACTAATTCAAAAGACGAGGAAATACATTTGCAACCTAGCAACCAGTACATTCAAAACTCTGTACCTTTAACCCTACTAGAAACAGTAAGATTGGATAACCATGGTGGGTTCGTACATTCCACACCTCAAACAATCTCACCTTTAAAATTAATACCAGAACTAAGAGATAACGAAAAAATGCTTGCTGCTGCAGCAAAAGCTTACTCTGTCAATAAAAGCAACCATATCCAACAACTCAGAGCTACTGGACAAAAACATAGAACTGAAAAATTAGGACAACTTGTAAAGTTACATCTTCCTAAGATCTCCAATCCAGGATATGCACAATATTATAGATATATACTAGACAATTTCGGTGATATGAAAATCGAAGATTATATTAATAAAGTCCTGAATCGCTTTAGCTACTCAGACTCAGAAGTGGACAGAATAAAAGATTTGGATGTAAAACCATCAAGCATAAAACCTGCCACTGAAATCTTACTTTCAAATCGACTTACACGAAACAACCATCTTGGTATAATTTTAAAAGAAATTGCAGAACAAAACTTATCTGAAGTGGAGATTTCAAGGATAAAGGATCAACTAAATGAAAACTGCCAAGTAATGGCAAATAAAAGAAAAGGAAAAGCAGTCAAAGGTAGTGAGGAAGATTATGAAACAGAAAAACTTATGGATATTATAATGAAACTTTCCCAATCTGCACAAGGGTGGCATATGATTTCAGATGACTATCTATCATTTAAAATTCTATATAATGTAATGAAAGACATAAGAGGTAACAAAACAAAAGTTAATCAACTGGTTAAGACCTTATTCCCAGAATATCGTATAACAACAACGAATGAAGGTTTTGTTATCAATATAAGCAGGCATTAAATCTATGTCTAAGCAAGAAAGTAAGTCCCACGGAGCTTGGCTATATTTAAAATTTAATTAATAAAATCTCTCAAATCAGGATATTTTTTCTTAAAAATAATATCAGCCTCTTTTAATTCTTTTGCATGATCATCATCTCTTGCGATTGCAACCACTTTCATTCCAGCAGCGTGAGCTGCCTCTACTCCAGCAGCTGAATCTTCAAAGACAACACAATCTTCAGGATCTACTCCCAATTTTTCAGCAGCCAATAAAAAAATGTCAGGTGATGGCTTTTTAAATTTGACTTCCTCTCCTGTAGTGACAGAATCAAAGTAGCTTTCAATGTTAATTTGATCAAAAACTTTTTCAACTATCCACCATTCGTTGCTAGTCGCTAAAGCAGTTTTTATATCAGAATCTTTAAGGTCATTAATAAATTCAATAAACCCTCCTTTCAAATCAATCTTACTAATATTTCTGATATAAGAATTTTGAGTTTCACTAGCCAGTTGTTGAATGGTTTTTTTTGTTTTAATCTTGTGCTTTTCAATCAGTTTTGGCCAATTTTCCTCTACCCCAATACCACCTGTATGAGGATATTTTTCTTTGGTATGAATATTTAAGGTCCTCAGAATTTCTCTAAATGCAACACCATATACTTCCTCATTCGCGATAACTGTGCCATCCAAATCAAAAATTGCAGCTTTAATAGTCATAGGGTATATTATACCAAAGTTCCACTATTTTTTATGAAGACGAGTACCATCAGGAGTATCTAATAAAGCAAAACCCATGTCTTCAATCTGATTTCGTACATTATCTGCCTCCTCGTACTTTCCTTCTTTTCGGAGTTGATTTCTTTTGACTATTAATTCTTGGATTTCACTGGAAATTTCCTTTTCATCCTCGCTATACGCACTTCTTAACTCTAGACCGAGTACTTCATCGAAATAAAGTGCCAAGTCATACTTATCTTCAGAAGGAATATTGCTTTTTAACGCCTCCCAAAGAACTGCTAATGCTTGGGGAGTGGAAAGGTCATTATTTACATACTCAAAAAATTTTTTCTGAAACTCTTCTACCTTTTTTCGCTTTTCCTCAGAAAGAATAGTTCGAGTATTATTTTCTCTTAAGGTAATAATTTGTTTTCTCAAATTATTTAAAGCATTTTGCGCTGCATCTAACGATTCCCAAGTAAAATTAAGTGGATCACGATAATGTGCTGTTAAGTAGAGATATCTTAGGGCAATTGGGTCATATCCTCTTTTTTCTACATCCTCTATTGTATATATATTTCCTAAACTCTTACTCATTTTTCTGCCCTCAACTTTTAAAAAAGCGTGATGTATCCAATATTTAACAAATGGATGTTTACCAGTTGCAGCCTCACTTTGTGCAATTTCGTTTGGATGATGCACAGGAATATGATCTTCCCCACCGGTATGTATATCAAACTGATCGCCCAAATATTTTATACTCATAGCTGAACATTCAATATGCCAGCCTGGAAAACCATCACCCCATGGACTATCCCAATGCATTGCATGATTAGCATGCTCACCAACCCTTTTAATCCAGAGAGCAAAATCTTGTGGATTTTTCTTTTCTTTTCTTTCTTTTACTTCTTCACGCACTGCTGTTTTTTTCTCTTCCAATTTCTGTCCTAATAGATTGCCATAATCTTTAAATTTACTAATGTCAAAATAAACAGCTTCACTAGTTTCATAGGCATATCCATTTTCTACTAATTTTTGGATCATTTGAATTTGATCTTCTATGTGATCTGTTGCTTTTGCAATCACATCGGGTCGTATTATATTAAGCTTGTCCATTGAGTTATAGAAATGATCAGTAAAATATTTAGCCACTTCCCAAACTGTTTTTCCGAGCTTCCTTGCACCTTTTTCCAATTTATCTTCACCTTCGTCTTCATCTGATGTTAAGTGTCCAACATCTGTTACATTTTGCACATGTTTAACCTCAAATCCATTTAATATTAATACTCTTTTGAGAATATCATCCCCAACATATTTTCTTCCGTGACCAATGTGTGAATAATCATAAACAGTCATCCCACAAGTATACATTCCAACTTTGGGAGGGTTTATAGGTACAAATTCCTCAACTTTACGAGTTAATGAGTTATAGAGTTTCATTGCTACAATAATACCAAATTTCAGCTTTTAATTCTTTTAATGATATAATTTACCCAACTGCCATTTATAGTTATGGTGGAATATTACAAATTAGATAAAGACATTGTCAATGCTGTTTTAGCGTCAGGAGATGATAAGACTGACATAATAAGATCTCTTGAATCACTAGGAGCAAAGATGATTATTAGCGAATTCAATATAGCTAATGGAGACTCCATAGACATTCATCGTAACGGATACAGATATTATTTATATCCACGAATTAATTCAGATAACGAAAACCAAAGATTATTCAGAGAGCATAACTTGCCATTCCTTGGAGATAGCGGCCCTTCCGAATATAATAAGAATATTACAATTTTGACAATTCCCTATGCAACAATATCTATTGATAAAAGAAATTATAAAGAACAAAATAATAATACCGATGGTAGCTTGGGTGCAATGGAGATTATGTATGAACTTGGAGATTATCTGGGTAATATATACAATTTAACCGGTAAATTTCCAGAAATATTTAATCTTTCAAGAATTGCTTTTGTTCATGGTGATAAAAATTTTTTAAAATTAATACCACCAATAATACTTTCTGAGGAGAACACCGATTCTTTAACAGAATACTTAAAACAAAATCTCGATACAATTGATCCTTATAACTCACATTCAGAGCAAGTAGATGTTTTTAGGGTATCACTATTAAGATCAATAAAACATGCAAGAAAGATTAAACGGTAATATACAACAATTAACAGAAGCAGCTTATTTCAGACACCAACAAACAGTAAATAGAGCTTTTGAATTATTGGAAAGATATCGATCCAAAAACCCGAGCGTTGCTTGTGTAAAGCAAGAATGTCATTCAGCTATTTCAGAACATATACTTAGACAACCAAGTCGCATAAAAGAAGGCATCTGGTTACCTGAGAATCCTAAGGACAGAACTGTTTTATCTATTAGACCATCGAGAATACAACTTGTAAGAGGAAATAGCTCCCATAATGTAAGCCTAATAGAAACATCGTTCTATCAAGGGCGTAAGAAAGTCGAGTCTTACGGAATTCTAAAACCCTTTGATAATCCCAATGGAGGAATAATAGAATTAATAAACACATCTTACGTCCGTGAATTGGGATATGATACTGTAGACCCACTTATTGCAATAGTTGATCATCAAAAAAGCTATATAATCTCTAAATTCAGACCAGATGTAGTGTTTACATTGGATTTACATAATTGGCCTGAATATTTAATTACTAATGAAAAAAGTCAGATTGATGCAAAAAATAAACTAACAAAAATAAGCAAATTGCTTGCTAGTTACCATACACACGGAATAGCTCATAGAGACGCACAAGTTAAAAATTTTGCATTAACACCGGTTGGAGACATTATAGGAATAGATTTTGAGTCTGCTAAAATATTTAATAACCTTTCTGGAAATAATTTAAAAAATTTTGCTGCAGGTATGATACACGATTTATATCTCTTGTTCTCTTCCATAACAAGACCTACAGAAGAAGCAGGTGTAGGTTACTTCACACGACTAAATAAGCAGTCAAGATGGTATGAATTTGCTAAGTTGGTTCTTGAACCATATAGATCCACATTTCTTGAAACAGATTCTCCATTGATAACACTAGAATCAAAGTATGACATACTAGAAGTTGTTGAAAATACCCTGGAAAAAAAGATACTACAGTACATGCCTGTTATGCATTAGTATTCTCATTAAATAATGTCCTTTCTGTCACCTAAGACTTAATATTTCAAAAAATCAGCCGAAGGTTATTCGGCTGATTAAAGATGTCAATCAGGCACTACTCTTGTTGAGTACTTTGTTCCCTCTTGTTTCTTTTGTTTTCATTTTGGTTTGATTGGCGTTGCCCACCTTTCTCACCTTTATTTTGTCTTTTTTGCTGCTTATTTTTATTCTGAGCCATAAATTATTCACCTCCCAGCAAATACTTTATACTAAAGCTTTATATGAAGCTTCCTCAAAACGGGTAAATATAGTGTAAGAAGTTAACTGGAAGGTCTTTTCCCAATATCAGGGCTTTTCTTTCTTGTAATCTTTCCCTTTATTCCCTTCATTTTCTTCCGCAACCTATTTTCATTACCTGGAGCTCTTATTTCAACCATTCCTGACTCTTTTTCCTTCGCTTCTTGTATGGTTTTTTCCTGTTCTTCTTTTTTCCTTTGCTCTTCAATTTCTTGTTGTCTTAATTTTTGGAGCCTAAATACTTCTGCTTCAAGCCCTTTCATGTATCGATCTTCAGCTATTTGTCGTTTCCTTATTTCTTCATCCGAAATTGGTTTGAGATTATCTTTCTCCTTTTTCTTGGCTATGTTCTGATTCTTGTTTTCAGTAGCCGAACTTTCGCCAGAAATCTGCCTATTACCTTCTCTTATTATTTCTAGAGACTCATCTCTAATTTGCTTTGCAATAGCTCTTGCCGCCTGTTTGCTTCCCTTTTTAACCTGGTTACCTATTCCATTCATAATACAATTTAAATTTCTCTTCTCCCTTGGATAGCTTGAGTCAAAGTAGTTTCATCTGCATACTCAACATCCGCACCTGTGGGAATTCCCATACCCAAACGTGTTACCAAAGGACCTGTGTTTCCATTATTAAGTTCAGAGAACTTTCTTTTAATATACATCGCTGTAGCATCCCCTTCCATAGTTGGGTTTGTGGCAATTATGACTTCCGTAACATTATTAGCATTATCTATTACACGGTTTATTAACTGAGGTATAAAAATCTCATCAGGCCCAATATTATCTAAAGGGTTTATTGCTCCGTGCAAGACATGATAAACACCAGAATATTTTCCTGTTCTCTCAAATGCAAGAATATCCAAAGGCTGCTCCACTACCATTATGATGGTATCATCACGATTTCTATCACTACAAACAGTGCAGGGATCCATGTCTGAAATATTATGGCAAATCGAACACATAACAGTATTTCTTTTGAGGTTTTCTAATGCTTGTGCAAAATCATCAAGTTGTTTTTGAGGAACATGCAAAAGATAAAAAGTGAGACGTTGAGCACTTTTAGGTCCTATACCCGGTAGTTTTTCAAAAGAATCAATTAATTCAGAAATTGCTTTAGGAATTCTCATACCTTAATACAGTATATCAACTTGAAGCTATTTTCAATCGAGAGTAACTACTTGCCTAAAAGTCCTGAAAGACCTCCACCCATTTCCATCATCTTTTGAGCTGCTTTTTTCTGAACTTCCTGCATAGCCTTGTTTATTGCTTTTTTAACATCATCACGCTCTTCTCCATTAATCTCAATATATACAACTTCCTGAGCACCGTTTATTTTTACTCTTACATCACCATCTTCAATGCTTACTTCTTCTTTCTCAAGCTCTTTTTTCATTTTCATAGCCTGAGAACGCATTTTCCTTAATTCATTTAACTGCTGTACTTTTCCAAAACTTGCCATAATATGTTTATTATAACTTTTTTTATTTAGTAATCAAACAGAGGAATTAACTCCCGAAAACATCTTTTGCTATATTAACTACACTTCCATCTCTACTTTCTTCCAACACAACTTCTTCTTTGATAGTGGGGTCTATGGTAGAATCATTCAAAATATCCTTGGGAGGAGAAGTTAATCTACAAACAACTTTTACAGGTTTTCCTGTTACTACGCTTATCGTATCTTCCAATATCCTTCTATTATTTATGTCTTCCAAACGCTCCTTATGAAATGAATAGTAAACCCCCATTTCCAATCTTTCCCCATCAAATGAAAGAGGCTGTACAGCTCTCAAAAGAGCTTCTATTGATGCATTTACAGGTCTTATTGCCAATAGTATTTTTCTCCATACATCCTCGCTCACTCCACCGTCACTAATTTCTAACGTTTTATCTAAAGTGGCACGCTCAGTCGGACTCGATTGATTTTTTTTTACCGCGTCTGATTTCACTGTTTTGTTATGTCCATTTCCATTAGATCTTGATTTAGTCTCATCGCTTTCTATCGGGGGTTTTTGTAATTTCTTTACCTCATCGCACCATTTTATTGTGGCAGTAATTAATGGTAGATGCTCAAGGTAAGATCCGTGCAAATTTTTATAAGTTTTTTCCATTAGTTCAGACAATCTTAAAAGATCTTCTGTGTCTAGTTTTTTGAATTCTTTTTGGGAATCCTTACTTTGGAGATCATATCTTGCAAGAAGTTCATCGTGTATATAGGTCAATATCTCCTCCAAAATAACTTTAATAGATACTCCTTCTGAAACACATTTTTGAATTTGTTCCAAAGCATCTTTTGAGTTTCTTTCTGCTAAGGCTTGTATAATAGCTGCCGCATAACCTTCTGAGCTAAACAAATACTTATCCAATTCTTTATTATCATCAAGATCTACTTCCAATGTGATTAATTGTTCAAGCAATTTATGTGCATCTCTAAATGAACCTCCAGCTGTTAAAGCTATTTTTTCTAATACCCGATCATCTACTTTCTTTTTTTCCCCAACAGCAATTTTTTTCAATGATTTTACCAATTCATCTGTAGAAGCTTTAGTAAAAACTACATTTGTTGCTCTTGATCTAATTGTTCCAATTAACTTTTCCGGGTTAGTAGTTGCTAGAATAAAAATCACGTGCTCAGGAGGCTCTTCAAGTGTTTTAAGTAAAGCATTAGACGCTTCTGTGGTTAACATGTGAGCTTCATCAATAATGTAAACTTTTTTATCTGCTGCAACCGGTGCCAAACCCACAGCTTCTCGCAATGAGCGTATATCATCTATACCCCGATGACTTGCTGCATCCATCTCGATCACATCTATGTTTGTCCCTTTAGTTACAGAAACACATTGTGTACATATGTTGCATGGTTCACCTGATTCATCTGGATTTAAGCAATTAACAGCCTTAGCAAGAAGCCTTGCAGCTGAAGTTTTACCAGTTCCTTTTGGACCGGAAAACAAAAAGGCATGAGAGATTGTTTTTTTTTCAATTATTTTTTCTAAACTTTGTCTGACACTAGTAATATCTAGATCCTTAATTTTTTGAGGACGATATTTGAGATAGAATGCTGACATGGTGGGTATCAACAATATAAAAGGTTTAATCTGCTTTGACAACCACCTAAAACTACAAATTTATCAATCGTGATGAATCCCCATTAGATGTGTAGCTCCATGTTCTACAAGCTCATATACTTTGTCATCAATTCTTTTTCTTCCTCGTTTGGCTTCTTCAAAAGCAACTGGGTAACAAACAACTATCTCTCCGAAATAAACATAGTCTTCTGGATACACAAATTTGTTGGGATTTTTATCCAAACCCGAAGGCATTCTGTCTTCACTTGCAGTAAAAGAAAGAACATTATGAGTAGGATCACTTGGTTTCTCATTCAAATACCTTCTACCAAGTTCTTTCATCTTCTTCTCCCCTACAATGGCAATGGAAATAACGACCTCTTTGTTCACTCCATGACTCCTCAGAAACTTCTCCAACTTCCTTTTCAAAGGAACAGCGTCAATAGGATAATTTGATTGTTTACGTACGTATATTTTCATATAAGTAAAATTTCGATTTTTGCCAATTTTGATAGATTAGTTTTGAAGTAAATTTTAGTTCTTCAACTTACTTTCTACGATCGTTCGCACCTCGTTGCCATCTGCTCTTCCCTTGGCTTGATTCATTACATGTCCCATTACCTTTCCCATGTCAGCAAGAGAACTTGCATTTAATTCCCGAATTGCATTTTCAACCATTTTTTCTACTTCCTCTTCTGATAAATCCGCAGGCAAAAATTCCTGAAGAATTTCCAGTTCTTTCTTTTCTATCTCTACCTGCTCATTCCTTCCTGCAGAAACAAACGCATCGATTGCATCTTTTCTTTTTTTGACCTCTACTCGTATAGCATCAAGAACTTCTTCATTAGTCAAGTCTTCTCTCTTGTCTATCTTTAGGTTCTGTAGATTAGACGACAACAATCTTAAGGTTGAAACCTTAACTGAGTCTTTGGCCTTCATCGCCTCTATGAGTTGTTTTTTTATTTTGTCAGCTAACATTATAATTCTACTTCTGCACTCAAGCCTGTTAAGAAATGTACATGCATGTGTTTAACCATGGCAGATGTTCCTGCATTATTAACTATCCTAAATCCTTGACTGTTTCTCTCTTTAGCCAGTTGAAGTATAACACTTTTTATCTCCGTCCATAAGCTATCACTTGCATCTCTAATGTCTATTAAATGCTTTTTTGGAACAATCAACAAATGAGTTTCAGCTTGAGGGTTGATATCTGGAAAAACAATTAAATTATCTGTTTCCTTGATAATTTGTGCCTCTGCTTCTTTTTTAGCAATTTTACAAAAAATACAATTTTCCATATAAAGCAAAGTATAAAATATATTAGTAAATTAGTTAAGTTTCAAAGGGATCTACTTAATCTTAGATAATACTTCTGTCCCTTCACTGGTTCTTTTTATCATTTCATAAACATTAAACCCTTTTTTGTCTAATCCTTCTATGATTATTTCTATACACCGGATTCCATTTAATTCCATGAATAATAAGTTGACTGTAGCTGAACCATCATCGTTTACTTCCATGTAATTTTTATGCTTTAAATAAACCTGGTAAAAATCAAGGTTCATATCTTTTGAAATTGCTTCTACTTCCTCAGGAGAAAATTCGTATCTTTCACCTACTTCAAAACCTAGAAATTTTCTTATATATCTTTCCATTAAATTTAGCCAGTATTATGAATTAAGTTAAATAAATCATCAACACTTAAAATTTTACTGTCTTTCTCATTGCGCTTTTTAATTTCCAGTTTACCTGCGGTTTTTTCTGATGTTATCACACGAAAAGGAATTCCAATTAAATCTGCATCTGAAAATTTCTCGCCAGCACTTACATCTCTATCATCCAAAAGTACCTCTATACCATTTTCTAAGAGCTTATTATATACTTCCTCTCCATTACCACCTGGCAATTGAACTAAATGAACATCAAAAGGAGCAATTTCTTCACCCCATATTATTCCTTTCTCATCATTGCTTACCTCAACCCAAGTTCCCATTACTCTAGTAGATCCGATTCCGTAGCTTCCAAGGTACAAATGTTTCTTTTCACCGTTTTCGTTAATAAAGGTTATTCCCATCTTTTCTGAATAGCTTGTTCCAAAAGGAAATATGTTTCCTACCTCTATTGATTTAGATTTAATAACTTGCCCTCCACAATTTGGACAAACTTGTTTTGCACTTTCATTTAAAGGTTCTTTTACTGCATTGGGGTCAAAAACTTCTTTGTTTACAGCCCAATCACAATTCTCACAATAGAAAATAGTATCTTCTCCTCCACTAGCAGGAACTTGAAATTCATTTGTTAGATTATCAGTAAATACTCCTCCTCCGGCTTCTGTAATTTTTATATCAAATCCAATTCTTTCAAATATTCTTGAATAAGCATCTTTTACTTTGTTGTAATAATTCCAAAAGTCTTCTTCTGTGGAATGTACACTATAAAGATCCTTCATCATAAACTCTCGACCTCTTAGTATTCCGGACTTTGCCCTTGGTTCATTTCGAAATTTGGTAGAAAAATGATACAAAGCAAGGGGTAGATCCTGATAACTGTCAACATGCTTTCTGATTAAATCCAAGAATATTTCTTCGTGTGTAAAAGAAAGAGCAAACTCTTTATTTCTTGTATCTGTAAATTGATACATTACTTCTTTAGCAGTTTCCCATCTTCCTGTTTCATTCCAAATTGATTTAGGATGAAGCAACGGCATTAAAATTTCTTGAGCTCCAATTTTGTTGAGTTCTTCACGAACAATATTATTTATTCTATCAACAACTCTCCAACCCAAAGGAAGCAAAGTCCAGCTACCACTCATTAGCTGATCAATAAAACCAGCTCTAACAAGTAACTTATGATTTATACTCTCTGAATCTTTGGGAGGTTCTTTCTTTGTTTTTGGAAATAGTACTGACTGCCTCATGGTTGCTGTTGAGCAGATTCTATAATTGAATCAATGAAACCATCCACACCACCAGCTTTTACTAATCTTTGGATATCATAAGCAGTGATAGCAAATAGCAATGCTAGTAAAAAAACCATTCCAATGGTATGTACATATGACTCAATTTTTGGAACGACCTTCTTGCCAAAAGCTGACTCAATTGCAACAAATAGCAATCTGCCGCCATCCAATGCAGGAAATGGCAAGATATTTAATATAGCCAAATTAAGAGATATGACTCCAAGAATATTAATAAGTGGTAATATTCCAAATCTCGCCGCCTGTGTAGTCACTGCATAAATTCCAAATGGACCAGCCACATCAGAAGGAACTTCCCCTACAAAAAGTCTACTAATTAAACTTCCTAAGCCTACAATAATTTGCTGTCCCCAAAAAATTGACTCCTTTAATCCATAATAAACACCAACAAAAGGTCTTTGCCAAATTGGTGGTGTATAAATTTCTGTAGATGTAATAATCACTCCTAGTGATCCTTGCCCTTCAGGAGGGTCTAATCTTGGTGTAACCAATACAGTTTTTTCTTCTTCGCCAGGACCTTTTAGTTCCAAGCTAATTTCTTTACCGGAGTTTTCCCTCATAAGCTGCTGAAAACTTTCTACAGAATTAACAGCTTCTCCATTGACGGAAACAATTACTTCTTCAGGTTCAATCCCCACTTCTGAGGCTGGTGAGCTCTCTTGTGTTTCTACTACCCTAACTTGATCAGTTTCCCTAGGAATTCCTGTAAATGAATAAACAATTGCAAATGCAAATACTGCTAGCAAGAAATTCATAATCACACCTGCTGTAAGTATTGTTGCGCGAGTTAATTTACTTTTGTTGATAAATGCTTGGTCTGGTTTGGTAACTCCTTCTTCACTGTTTTCACCATGTAAACGGACGAAACCACCAAAAGGAAGGGCATTTATGGAATAGAGTGTGTCTCCTATTTTTTTGCCCCAAATTCTTGGTGGGATTCCAAAACCAAATTCTTCAACCCATATTCCTGCTCTCCTTGCTGCAATAAAATGCCCTGCCTCGTGAACCAAAACAAGAATTGATAGTACTATAAAAAATATTAATACAGACATGCATTTATAAGTATAAAGCATGTCTAAATTAAGGTAAAGCTGAAGATAGAATATACAAGTAGAACAATATAAGATTTTAATTTTGTATTTTTAAAAATTGACAAATTATAGGTTTAAGTGTAAATTACCAGAAATGACAAGTAAAACAGAGATATATATCTGCCACTGAGCAATTTACTCTCTGAATCATTCGCACAAATTTCTAAATAAAAAACAGTTGTATTAAACTAATAATTTCCAAAAATATATATTTACGACAAGAGAGAAATTAGGCAATAACAAAACAATAAATTCAAACAAACTGTCATAAAACTAATTGAAAACAGTAAAATGGCATTAAAAGCTGAGTCAGAAAAAAAATCCAGAGAAACGTTTTGAAGAAATTCAAGAAAATATTTCAAAACTACTCAATCTTATAATACCTTTAGGATTCGAAACTTTATCTTCTTCTCGAATACATTCCATTCTGCTTAAAAATTATATTTCGACAATAGATTATGATGAAAAAGATATGTGGTCAAACATACTTAAGCTTAAACATAGTAATCAAATTATCATCTCTATTGGGGCTAATCTAAACGATCTTAAAGGAAGTATTCATATAACTCCTGAAGGACTTAAGCACGCTCTATACGAAGCTACTCGTGAACTATTTCTTAATTATACCTATTCTGCAGCAATTCAACGAACAGCACTAAATTTGTTTAATAGAGAATTTGGAAGAGAAGTTAGCCCAAAATTAGATGAATTTGAGAAAATTGTAGCATATTTTGGTGGATTCGAAAATGAAATTAATAATCAAACTTGAAGCAACTCTTTTTCTTTGCTTTCTCCTACCTCGTCAATCTTTTTTGTAAATTCATCTGTTATTTCTTGAAGAAGCTTTTCTTGTCTAAACTTTTCATCTTCGGTAATTTCTTTGTTCTCAAATAATTTGTCAATTTCCTTTTTAACATCTCCTCTAATTTGCCTTACCATAATCCTTCCGTTTTCTAGTTTAGTGCGAAGCAGTTTAACATACTTTTCTCTATCTTCCTGAGTCATGGGTGGTAAAACTAATCGAATTATCGAGCCATCTATGTTTGGATTCATTCCTAAATTTGATTCCATAATTCCTTTTTTGATATCACCAATTATTGATTTATCCCAAGGCTCAATTACTATTGTTTGTGCATCAGGAGTATTTATAGATGCAAGTTCCATTATACGCAAAGTCTGCTGTCCACCATAGGCTGGTATTAAAATATCCTCAACTAATGCAGCAGAAGCACGCCCTGTCCTTATTGAAGATATATCTCTTACAAGAAATTGCAAGGCTTCATCCATCTGCCTTCTTACTGAAGTCTCGTCCATTTACTTAGTATAACAATTATTCGCTACCTATCTCAATACGAGTAATTTTACCAATTTGAACATTCTCACCTGTTTTTGCTATAACCTCTTTTACGAGATCTTCAATTTTTCTGTCAGGATCTTTTATATAATCTTGCTCCATAAGCTCTTTCGTATCTGCTGCATTCATTGAAGCAACCTGCATTGCTAGTTCACTTGCAAGGTTTTTAAAAAGATCATTTTTTGCAACAAAGTCAGTCTCGGTAAGAAGTTCTACCATTGCTCCAATTTTTCCGGAATGGTGAATATAACTTCCAATAAATCCCTGACCGGTTGCTCTATCACTTCTTTTTGCAGCTTTCTCAAATCCTTCTTTTTTGAGTATCTCAATTGCTTTATCTTTATCTCCTGTTTCTTCAAGCACTTGCTTAGCACGCATTACAGGTGCCCCTGTTTTATCTCTTACTTCTCTAATTAAGTTTGCGTCTATTTTTGCCATATTAACTTTCCTTTTCTTTTTTTGTTTTTGGTTTTTCCTCTTTTGCTGTTGACTTTCCTTTGTTTCCCTTTTTTTGTCCATTTACTATCGCTTCTTCCATTAAAGTTAATACATATTCGACTGCCCCTGCGGAGTCATCATTCATTGGAATAGGATAATCTATCTCTGGATCTGCATTACTGTCTACTAGCCCTATAACTGGTACACCCTCCCTTTTTGCTTCTCTAACAGCAGCTTTTTCCTTTTTGACATCAACAATTACTAGCAATTCTGGTTTTTCATTCAAACCTGTTAGTCCTCCAAAAAACCTTTCTAATCTATCAATTTCTCTATCTATTAAAACTCTTTCTTTTTTTGTGTATATCTTAAATTCTCCTTTTTCGCGCTTTTTCTTAAAGTCTTCAAGCTTGTCAATTGATTTCTTTATCTCACTGAAATTTGTTAGTGTTCCACCTAACCAGCGTTCATTTATCCAAAAACTTCCTGTATTTTTTGCTGTTGTCTCAATTGCTTCTTTTGCCTGCCTTTTTGTTCCTAAAAATATAATTTTTCCACCGGTTGCAGAAACTTTTTCCAGATAATGAAGTGCCTCTTCTAGCTTTTCTTTTGTTTTAGTTAAATCAAAAACATGAACATTCTCTTGAGTATCATAGAGAAAATCTTCCATCTTTGGATTCCACCTACGTTTTTGATGTCCAAAATGAGCACCTGTTTCTAAAAGCTGCTTTAATGATACTTTAACTGCCATAATAAATAATAATTTAACGCAGCAAAAGATGGTATTCCCTCCTTGTCCCTTGCACGAAAGTAAAGTTGTAAGCTTCAGGAGTTTACACTCTCATGCTGTGTCAAACTAAAGTATGATATAAAATATATTACAATAAATCAAATGCTATTATACTTTATACTTTTTTAGTATATACTCTCTTCTTTTAAGTAGTGTATCAATGAGTAATTTTTTGTCATTCGGACTTAATTGTGTCTGCCCTATCAGAGTTATAATAAGTTCGGGAGTAATAGTTTTTTTTAGTCTTAATGCTTGCTCTCTTTCTTTTTCATAAGTTAAATTTCTATACTGATTTCTCATTCCAGTTCCTTTAATTCCATCAATACTGTCTTCGACCTCAACTACGTTGTTCGTAAAAGATTCTGAGCCGCTATGTGTGTCTTTTTTTCGCCCAGTTGCTGTATAAAACAAAGCCCCTCCATTATCAATACGCAGCTTACCAACCGTTAAATCTAAAAGATTTTGTGATTGTGCCCAGGCGATATCCCAGTTTGCCATCCACGCATCTATAATAAAGCCATTTTCTAATGGTTCGTCTTCACCTGCATAGTTTTTATTTTCACCATCAACCCATTTTGAAGTAAAAGCAACTCTACCATCCACGATCCTTACCATGGTGTCAGGGACTGCGACACCATATGCTTCATAAAATTTACAGGCCAACCATTCCGACCAAACCCTATCCCTTTCCATAAATTTTACATAATATCTTTGCAAGCCTCCTGCTTCTGGTACTAAGTACACTCCACCAGGATTACTGCCAAGGGCTTTTGTCTGCTGTAGTGATGCATCCCAGATTTCTAATTCTAAATCAAGGTTATAGTGTGCACGCAATTCATCGTACTCTTCAGGAGTGAATAATAATTTTTCCGCCTTATCATAAACAGGAACATAGAAACCATTTTCTGCGATGCCAAATCGAACCTCATCTATTTCTTTTTCATCTACCAACTCGGTGTCAATGATCACACCCGAGAGAGCTGTCGCTGATTCAGCTGCAAATTTTAGTGCATGATCTGAACCACTCCCACCTTTTACAATATCGTTATCTGGTCTAAAAATCAACACTAAACCTTGATTAAAATAATTAGAATAAGTATTTGTTTTCTCTTCTAAGATTCTACGAAAACTTCCATTATTATTTTTAATACTTTGTTCTTCTACTATCGCATAGTCATTAAAAAAAGGATAAGCGTCTTTGTTATTTTGTTTCACAATACATTCTCCACACAATAAACCACTTCTTAAAATTCTACTCAAGTTTTCAGTCTTGGTAGCATGTAATCGCACATTAGGAGTCAAAAGTTGACTAGTGCTAGTCAGGTTCCTGTTCCTAAGATCCGCTGATTTTTTTTCTTCTTTAGAACCTGAACTTTCGATCGCTTCTCTAATTTTACTTCTTAAGACCGATTTTTTTTCATCTGATGTAAGTGTATTAAATTTAACATGACGATCTACACCACTCTCATCAAAATTTATCCAATACTCTATAGATAGGTTCTCTAGCTCACGTTGATTGTTATTAACTGCAAAAAAGTATACTTTTTCCCAAAATGGTAGATTTGGATTAGTAAATTGCCTAACTATGTTCAATGCTTCTACTTGAGGGTTGGTACCTAGAAATACAGCATTAAAAAAAGTCTCATTAGAATCTGCCAAGACACCACCAGGTTTTAAAGCAATCAGAACATCTTTATCCTCTAATAAATTTATAAGGTCTTCAATTTGAAGAGGGTTTTTTGATAAATAATCTAATATCTGTGGAGAGGTGTCGAGAAACAATTTCTTAGCATCATCGCTTAACTTATTCAATCGTGTATTTACTATATCTAATATCTGATCTGGATTTTCTTTACTATCAAACTTTTCTGCAGCCAAAATTAATCCTAAGATAGAAATGTCATTGTGATTACGGACAACTTCCACAACAATAGATTGAAAAGCCTCACTATTCTCTAATTTGTCTAGAAGATTATTGTTATTTATGAAAGTAATGTTGTTAAAACTTAGATCAGAAAATGGAATAGCATCAATCAAAGCTAATTTTGTCTCTTCTGAAATGTCCATGTTGTCTACCTTTAAGGCCAAATATGACATACCGTCAAATAATCTTTGTCTCTTTATTGTGTTCCCTAATGGTGAAGCCTGATACCACTCAGTATAAAGTTTATTGAGTTGTGGAATAGACTTCTCGAATATTCTTTTAATTACAGGGTTGCTAAACCCACTTGAAGAATCTATAAATTTTTTAAACAATTTCGGAGTTGCATAAAATGCAGACTCATCGCCATTGTGAATCTTCTCCCTTATTTCTTCTAACAACCGGACACCTACGGGTTCCATTGACATAAACTCAATAAAAGAAATGTCATGACTTTTTATTTCTAGCTTGTCATCTGTGACATAATTAAATGCTTCAGGATATTTGTTTAAACGTAAAATAGACCCAAGCTCATGAACAAAGATTGAAGAGTTATTATCAACAATTTTCCTAACGATTTGATGCTGAGTAAGTGCCCCAAGGTCAAGTGTTTTTTGGTATACATCTTTTACAATTTCGTAAAAATCAAAACCTGCTTCAGGTGTTTTGTCCATGGCAAATACATCACCAAATATTCCATAATCTCCGATTTCTGCTGCAAATTGCCTTAGTTTTTTATCTATGACAAGTTGTTCCAAAGCTTTTCTTTGATCTAAAAAACCATATGTAAAATATTCATTAACTCTGCCATCTGAAGCTCGAACAAGTTCCGACAACTCTTCATCCTCATGAGAGTCAATAAAGTTAAAAAACTCCTCCCTCATCCAGCGATTTGGTTGAAAATCTAAATTATGCTTACGCGTGATCTTGTTAAACCTCGCGAGTTTTTGTGCTTTTTCTTTTCCAAGAAATGGTGTGAATCTTGCTACATCCAGATAATATAAACCTACATCTACGATTTTTTGTTCAATTATATCTAGCCTATTATTAGCTTCCTTATTATTATCATCTAATGAATCTCTAAGATTTCTAATTCTATCCAAGGCACTATTCCATCTTTCGTTGATTCGATCTTGAATTGGTACATCAGTCTTTTCTGGTAATGATGGATCGGAGAATTTTTCTTGAGTTGTCGCCTCTTCAGCCATAATATATTATCCTTTAAACTAAAACTGGTTTTACTTCTTTAGTGTATTTACTTACAATTTTTGATTATCCTTCTAAAAGTTAATCAAATTTTCGGAATTTTTCACTCATTTTTGTTTCAGATGGTAATACCTATATTTACTAATATTTGTTTTAAATTTCTTTTTTTAATTCTTCGAGCTTATCTAGTTTTTCCTTTTCGACTACCTCTTTTATAACATCTTGTGCTTCTTTTTCTAGGTCTAGTAATGTATTTTCAAATTCTTTGAGGATGTCATCATATATTGTAGCAGTCTTTTTCTGTGCCATTAAAATTAAGATAACAAATAATTGATCAAATTATCAAGATTTTACCTTGATGTGCTTATTAGGTTGAAGAATAGATATGCTATCGTTACTGGACCTATCCCGCCAGGTACTGGCGTCACAAAGGAAGCTTTTTTATACACTGACTCGTCAAAATCTCTTTTAGGAGAACCTACATCAATTGCAATTACACCACCTTCTACCATGGTTTCAGTTATTATATTTGGCTTTCCTGCAGCAGAAATAACAATATCAGCTTTTTTTGTCAGCTCTTCTAGATTTTCAGTATCAATATCAACTTCGATAATTTCATATTCATAAGCATCTCTTAGTTTTGTTACAATCTTGCTCCCAACAAACCCTTTAGCCCCAACTACTACCACCTTTAAAGGAGGCTCCTTTAAAGGTGGAGGTTTTGCCGCTTTTAGTGCGTGGTCTACGGCCAACACAACAGGTGCTACAAAATTTGAATTATTTCTCATCCCATCCACATCCTTTTTGCTGTCGATAGAATTTATTACTTTATCCTGATCCATTTTTGTAAAGTGTACTGGTAAAGGCAACTGAACCATAACCCCATCCACTAATTTGTCTTTGTTTAGTTTTTCAATCGTATCAATGATTTGATTTATCGATACGTTTTCAGGATATTTATCTAGGGTAAAGTTTATGCCGACACTTTCAGCTGCTTTTTGTTTAAGACTAGAATATTTTAAGTTTCCCATTCTATCCCCTGCTACTATACTAATCAATTTTGGCTTCCTGCCATTAGAATTTGCAAACCCTTGTACGTCCTGTCTAACTGACTTTAGAATATTCTCTGCTTCAGTTTTTCCATCAAAAATTATTGTATTCATTGGTTTATTGGGTATTTTTGACATAAGACTTTGACTTCTTTTCGAATATTTAATAAATACTTATCCTTTGAGGCTCTCTCCTTAAATTTTTTTACAAATACACTTCTTTTATCTGGCTCATTAGGTAAACTGTTTACTTTTACATGTTCAATTACTAAATATATCCATTCTGCGATTTTTTTCATTTCCCGCTTTCCCATACCTCGAGTTGTAACTGCAGGTGTGCCAAGTCTAACACCAGATGGATAAAACGGTGGCATTGTGTCATTGGGAACAGAGTTCTGGTTAACTATAATTCCTGCAGCCTCAAGAGCAATCGATGCGATATTGCCAGACAATCCTATATCCCGAAGATCAATTAGCATCAAGTGGCTCTCAGTACCCCCTGCTACAAGGACTAGGCCGTGATTTTCAAGCTCATCGGATAAAACTTTTGCATTTTCAATTACTTTTTTTGCATACTTCTGGAATGCTTTAGTCGAAGCTTCAGCTAGACAAATTGCAATTGCAGCTGTTTGATTGTTATGCGGCCCTCCTTGAAGCCCAGGTATTATTGCACTGTTTATTTTTTTACCTAAATCAGGATCTTTTTTTAATCCTTTTTTTGTGACCATTATTATTGCCCCCCGTGGTCCTCGTAAAGTTTTATGGGTTGTAGTTGTTATAATATGAGCAAAATCTTTTGGGTCAGGATAAACCCCTGCAACTATTAATCCTGCTACATGTGATATATCTGCAACTAACCAAGCATTTATAGAATCAGCAATATCTCCAAATTTTTCCCAATCAAGCCTCAAAGGATAAGCAGTTGTTCCTATCATCATAACTGTTGGTTTTTCTTTTTTGGCTATGTCTTTAATTTGCTGATAATTCAAAAGACCATTTTTATCCAATCCAAACTGAATAGATTTAAAATACTTACCTGAAAAAGTTACATTTGGATGTCCATGAGTCAAGTGTCCACCAGACGAAAGAGACAAACCCATTATCGTATCTCCGGGATTTGCTAGTGCAAAGTAAACGGCAGAATTTGCTGGTGAACCTGAATATGCCTGTACATTTGCAAATGGTACTCCAAAAAGATTTTTAGCTCTTTCTATTGCAAGAGTTTCGATTTTGTCAATAAATTTGTTTCCTTGGTAATAGCGTCTTCCCGGGTAACCTTCAGAATATTTATTCATTAAAACGCTGCCAACCGCCTTCATAACCTTTGGAGATGCATAATTCTCAGAAGGAATCATCATCAGAGTTTCCTGCTGCCTTTGCTTTTCATTATTTATAAGATCAAAAATCTCATCCATATTAAAGAGATTTTAGCACGGAGAAGAAAAATATAATATCTTGATTAAAACTTTGATTTAGGTTTACCTGGTACTTGGTGATGATTGGGACACCTAGCAACATATGACTCACTTCCACCTATTAAAACTATTGGTTGATTATAGTCTGCTGGTTCATTGTCTATCAGTCTTTGTGTTCTAGTAGCGTCTGCTCCGCAAATATCCCCATTATTTCTGTGTGTGCAAATTGCTTTTGTTTTAATAATCTCATCAGAAAGTGCAAGTAGATAAGGCATCTGTCCAAAATTTTCACCTCTAAAATCAAGAGGTAATCCTGCAACTATGACTTCAATATCTCTTTCTAAAAGTATTTTCACAACAGGAACAATATGTTCGTCAAAAAATTGCACCTCATCAATTGCTACTATATTTGTGTTTGGGCTTAGGTTCTCTAAAATTTGTTTGGAACTGCTTAGTGGGGTCGCTTCGTGTTCTGCACCAGAATGGGAGCTAATTTTTCTGACTTTTCCCCACCTATCGTCAATAACTGGCTTGAATACCTGCACTCTTCTCTCTGCAATCTCTGCACGAGTTATAAGCTTTATTAGCTCCTCTGTTTTCCCTGAAAACATGGAACCAGCAATGCTTGTAAGTCTTTCTGTCATTAAACTAAATTATTCCTTTTTTCTTTAATACACAAACGGTATCCTGGTGAACTTTATCAATAGGTTGATTTGCATCAATTCGGTTCCAAATTTTACTATAAAATTTTCCTATATTACGGTAGTTTTTTCGCACTTTTCTATGAAAATCGACTTCCATTTTGTCATACCTATCTAGATCATCTTTCCCTGACCTTCTAAGGACTGCAATCTCTGGACTTAAGTCGTAAAATAGAACACAGTCTGGTCTTGTATTCTTTGTTGCAATAAGACTTACAGCCCATATAACTAATTTATTAACTCCTTCTGTGCCTTGATATGCCCATGTTGAATACCAGTATCTATCTAATAATACGTTTTTGCCTTTGTCCAGAATCGGTAAAACACACTGCCTCATAAGCTGGGCTCTTGCCGCAGAATATGCAAATAGAGCAGCATAGGGGTTAACTTCATAATCATAATTTTCTTTCATTTGCACTGCAGTACGCATCAACTCACCAAATCCCGTACCTCCTGGTTCCCTGTATGCATCCCAGTTGTTATTTATAAGAAACCTTTCCCACAAATATTGAATCTGAGTAGACTTCCCCGCAGCTACTCCACCTTCAACGACTAATAATTTTCCTCTCTGATGCAGTCCTTCGTTTTCTTTCATATTTTCTACTATTCAGGTTGTTAGTTTATAAATCCCAATTGTTTTAATTTTGAAATAGCTTCATTTAATTCTCTTGTATTTGACAGCCCAATGTCGTTTGCAAGTCTTACAATACCTTCACCATCAACCTCTACGTCATTTTCTAGAATCATTTTTATTAGCTCTTTTTCTAATCTCGATAAACTCAAAGACTCAGTCTTGTAATCCTGAAATGCTTCCCATGCAATAGGTACTGAGTCTTTTACAATAGTTGCGATAGCATTGGCATATTCTCTGATTTCATATTGAGCATGAGGATCCATTCTTAAATTAAGAAAGTTCAACAGGTTATGAAGATCAATTTTCCAATACCATTGTGTGTAAATATTTACAGGTAAATTCGCTCGTGCAAGCTCTCTCGCCACACCCATATCCAGCAGTCTTTCGTAAGTATCATAAGTTTGAGCTGCATCTTCCATTAGCATGTTTTGCACTTTTTTCGCTTGATCTGGATTTAGTTTATCTCCTCGTCCTTGACGATTTGAAGAAGACTGCTCTGCTATTGCATTTACATCAGGGATATAAAATTCCTTGTCTAGTATTGAATAACGAGCTGAATACTCATTCACATTTGCAGTTCTATGTCTTATCCATTGTCGTGCAACAAATAGCGGCATTTTTGCATGGAATTTAAATTCGACCATCTCAAAAGGAGTAGTATGATGATGTCTTAACAAATATCTTATGAGTCCTCTAGTTTGACTTACTTTACGTGTTCCAGTTCCGTATGATACTCGTGCGGCTTCTTCGATTGAGTTGTCATTGCCCATGTAATCAACAAGATAAACAAATCCATAATCAAAGACAGGAATAACTTTGCCTAGCCACTTTTCAGCACCATCGCTAATTTGTCTTTTGCTTTTTCTTTCTTGATAATTTAAATCTTGGATTTCTTTACTAGACATTTGTATTTTGACTATTTCTCTAAATTTACTTACTACTTATACCACAAAGCTCCCTATCCTTCCATATCTTTGGAAGCACATCTTCTGGTTTCCAATTGCTTTTTAACTCTTCAATAATTAATGTTCTAAAATTTCTCTATCAAATAAGACGGGAAATTTATGTGAATTTTGCTCTGGCTCTTCCATTAGCGAGACTATAGTGGATAAAAATATCTGAACCAACAAAAGAGATACTAATTATAATATTGCTCAAATCTTTTACTAAATTCTTCATCTGGCAAATCATAAATCAATCCACCGCCATTAAAAGTCCCAAAAACTCTAACTACCCCTTCTAACTTGTCTCTATCCCCGAGAGCTTTTAGAACTAATAGATTCCAGGCTTTGTAATATAAATGGTTGAATAAATACGAACCTGTCTCGTCACGGAAATTCAAACCTTCTATTGTTTCAAGTTGTGTTTTGTGAATTGTGCTAATCTCTCTATCGATTTCCTCCCCATACTCACCATACAAACCCAAAACAATTTCTTTATAATCTTCAAACTCTTCATTTGAAAGTTCAGAGCGCAAAACCACTTGCAAAGCATAGGCTGAAAATGGCAGAAATGTCGTAGATCTAATTTCCGTAAAATTATTAAAAATATTCTCGCCAAGCCATTCTTTAGCCTCTTCTCTTGTTTCAACTTTCCTCAAAGCAGCAAAATCAACCATGTTAAGATCAATACCTTCTTCAGAATAATCTTCTAAAATATAATTTTCTAATAAGTCCTGAAAATAGTGTTTAAATTCTGATTCAACATCGCCCCCATTACTTTTTATTTCAAGTATTTTACCGCTAAACCAATCTTCCCAATCTGTTTCAAGTAATTCTTCTGTTTCGCTCCGCACCCCTACATGTCCTTCTAGCGAGGAAAAAAGCTTGCTATCAAAGTCATCAGGATTATCCGGTCTATACCTGAATTTTGTTACAATCTTCAAATCTGGCTCAACTTTAAGCTTTTTAGCTATACTATTTGCATATCTAAACAGCTTTAAGGCATACACATAATCCTCACCTGATTTTGCCGGTGGAAACCCTCCTACTTCCTTATAAGCTGAGACTTTGCTAATAAGTGAGGGCGTCCCTACAACCATACCATATCCATTAGCAGCTCTTTTTGTTACGGAATATTCATTAATAAATGTAGATATAGACATTTTTACAAAATCATTTTCAGAAGATTCTTCTGAGAGTTCCCACTTATGAGTGGCAACAACTCCTACTGTTTCATCATCAAACGAACTAGTAACTTCTTCAAAATAACCATCTTCTATACTAACATCTGCATCTAAATTAAAGATTATAGTATCCTCTTTTGTATCAGTCTCTTGAGATCTGCTTACTGCTATTTCATCACCAATGTTTCTTAGATCACCGATTATCACATCATCCACACCAGTTGTAGACATATCTACATAACTAATTCTTAATCCACTTTTTCTGACCATATTTAATTGATCTGTTTCTTCATCGGACAATAATTTTGGAATTTCAGTACCAGTTTGGATGTAATCAAATATTTGTATAGTTTTTTGATTATCATCATATCCTTCAGTTTTGCTTTCAGCATCTGAATCTTTATTGTTAACAATAAATACAACATCAAATTCTTCACTGCTCATTGACTGTTTAGCAAAACCGGTTAGTAAGTTCAAAATATTACCATTGGAAAGCTCTCTATAAACTGGAATTACTACCGTAGCTTTATTTGTTCTTGTTTGAGGCATTTCTTTTAATGTGTAGGATTTGCCTCGATATTCTATTTCACTAACTCTGAGATTTACATTTTCAGTATTTTCTGGGGGATTAGTATTCTCTACTATACTCTCTTCCATAGAATTACATATATTTCAATCAGTATATCATTGTAGAAGCTTTTTAATTTTATTAAGTTCAAGAAGATTCCTGTGCATTTTTATTCTCTGAATCCACTAAAGGATTTTTCCAACTTGCAAATTTACATTTGGGGTAAGTGCTGCAACCATAAAATTTCCTTCCTCGCCTTGTTGTTTTAACGATAACTTCACCTTTACTACACTCTGGACAAGTCATCCCTATTTTTTCTACGTATTTATCAGTGTAATCACAATCTGGGAATCTTGAGCATGAGTAAAATTTACCAAAACGTCCAACACGAATAACTTTATCGCCTTTTTTGCAGGTTGGACATTTTTCTCCTGTTTTTTCTACAGGTATTTCCACCCTTTCTGCGTTTTTTTCTACACTACCCAATTTTTTTTCAAACGGCATGTAGAAATCCTTCATCATTTTTTGCCAATCCTGTTTTCCTTGAGCCACTTCATCTAAATCCTGTTCCATATCAGCTGTAAATGAGTAATCAAATATATTTGAAAAGTTTTTTACTAAAAAGTCATTCACTGCAATTCCTACAGATGTAGGGTTGAATCTTCCTTCATTTTTTTCAACATAGTTTCTTTCTTGGATTGTAGATATGGTTGGAGCATATGTGGAAGGCCTTCCTATCTCCAATTTCTCTAAAGTTTTTATAAGCGATGCTTCGTTGTATCTAGGAGGTGGCTGAGTAAACTTTTGATCAGAATGAACTTTAATAAGTTCTAAATTATCTCCTTCATCTACAACAGGTAAATCTGGTTTTTCTTCACTACTGGTTGGAATAATTTTCCTCCAGCCATCAAACTTCATTACTTGACCACTAACCCTAAGTATGTATTTATTTTTTGAATTTTCAGAAGTTGCTTCTACATCAATTCTTGTCTCATCATAAATTGCAGGGTTCATTTGACTCGCAACAAATCTCTTCCAAATAAGCGAATAAAGTCTATCCGCATCTTTTTCAAACTTTCCAGTTAAAGGTGATTTCATTGTTTTTACATTTGTAGGTCTTATTGCTTCATGAGCTTCTTGAGCCGACTTTGATTTAGTTTTATAAACCTTAGGAGAAGAAGGTAAATACTCTTTGCCAAGCTCTGACTCTATGTACTTTCTGACTTTATTAAGAGACTCTTTAGAAAGAGTAGTTGAATCTGTTCTGTGATATGTAATTAGTCCTTCCTCATAAAGTCTCTGAGCTACTGTCATTGTCTTTTTGGCGGACCATCCAAAAAGCCTTGAAGAAGCTTGAGACATCGTAGATGTAGTAAAAGGAGGATAAGGATTTTTCTTTACTTCTTTGCGCGTTACACTTACCACTGTGTATTCTGATTTCTCTAAATCTTTAACCACTTCAGATGCTTTTTCTTTGTTATTTATTTCTGCTTTTTTATCATTTATCCGAACTAGTGAAATCAAAAATGGATCATCAGAACCTTTTTTGACCTCGCTTTGGATTTCCCAATATTCATCTGGTACAAATGCTTCAATTTCTCTTTCTCGTTCAACAATTAGCCTCAAGGCAATAGACTGAACACGACCAGCAGAAAGTCCAATCCTAACTTTTTTCCATAATAATGGAGAGAGTTTATAGCCTACTAATCTATCAAGAACCCTCCTCGCAATCTGTGCTTCAACAAGGTCTTTGTCAATTTCACGAGGATTATTTATTGCATCCTCTACTGCATTTTGAGTAATCTCGTGGAAAACAATTCTTTTAACCTTTTTGTTAAAATCTTTTTCCTTTTTACCTTGCAGGATTTCAAATGCATGTAATGCAATTGCCTCTCCCTCGCGGTCTGGGTCTGTAGCAAGATATATTTCATCAGCATCTTTAGCTGCTTTTCTTAAAGTCGTTATTGTTGATTTTTGTTTAGGAACTACAGAATAATCCGGAGCAAAGTTTTGATCCACTTCAACACCTAATTTGCTTTTAGGCAAATCTTTTATATGACCCCGAGTGGCTTCTATCGAATAATCCTTTGATAAAAACCTAGATAGTGTTCTTGCTTTTGTTGGTGACTCTACTATTAATAATTTTTTCATTTTATAATTTATATTCGTGACTGCTAAATAGTCTAGCAGGAATCTAATCCATTTAGCAATTTAATTTTTTTTGTAATTTCCATTACCTAAATTTTTTATGATTCCTTTTAGTTCCATTATCGTTAAAACAGAAATGATTTTATCTGTTGCCATCCTAGTAATTCTAACAAGCTCGTCAAGGTGCATCTCCTCATTTTCTAATACTTTCACTATTTTTATTTCTTCTAGTGTTTCTGGCAGTACTTTTTCCATCTTAGCTTTATCTACTTCAAATTGCATATTTAACTCTTCGATTACATCTCGCGGAGAAAATGCAATTTTTGCACCATTTTGAATTAAAAAATGACTTGCTTCAGACATTGGGGAGGTTATTTGCCCAGGTACTGCAAAAACTTGACGCCCTTGATCTGCAGCATGAGAAGCTGTCAAAAGCGTACCGCTCTTTTTTGCTCCTTCAATTACTAACACTGCCTTTGATAAGCCGGATATTATCCTGTTTCTACTTGCGAAGTTTGGTCTTAAAGCTGGATGACCCAAAGGATACTCAGAAACAATTGCCCCTTCTTTTGATATAATTTCATTAGCCAACTGCGTATTTATTTTGGGATAAATTTGATCAAGCCCACAGGCAAGAACAGCTATTGTCTTCCCGCCGGTATCAAAAGTGGCTCTATGTGCTACAGAATCTATCCCCAGTGCAAGTCCGGAGACAATATTAGCTCCAGATAAAGAAATCTCTTTTGAAAATTTTTCAGTTACTTCTTTTCCATAACTTGTTGCTTTTCTTGTCCCAACTATTGCTATATTATCCCCGGACAAAGTAGATACATCTCCTTTAAAATATAAAACAATTGGAGCTCCATCAAGTTCCTTTAAAATTTTTGGATATTTATTGCTAGTTATCGTTATATACGATATTTTGTTTTGCTTTAATTGGCTAAAATAATCTTCAAATTTAAATGACTTTTTAAAAAAACTGAAGTTTTCAACAATTTTTTTACTCAAGCCAATTTCTAAAAGTGATTTGTTAGAAGCTTTCCACGCTGCAGAAGGTGAGCCAAAATAATCTAGTAATAAAGTTATCCTCTTAGGTCCAAAATATGTAAATGCGTACAAAGAAACCAGATATTTTTGTTCATCCACTTTATTTATACTAAAATATAAATAAAGCTGTTACCACTACATTTCCTCTATTTCTTCTTGATCTTCTGGTTCAGGAGTAGGTGTGACTGGTAATTCTGGTTTTCCAAACCAATAATTAAATACATCTCTAGCGATAGGACCTGCAACGCTAGAACCTTCGCCACCTTTTTCTACTAAAACTGTTAATACTATTTCCGGATCTTCAAGCGGAGCAAAAATTACAAACCAGGCATGAGTAGTGTCTCCATCTCCTGTCTCAGCTGTTCCTGTTTTACAAGCAACTTTTGGTTCAAATCCAAAAAATGTATATCCAGTACCACCTTCTTCACACGCCTGAATCATCCCATTTATCACTACTTCCAAATATTCTTTATCCAGTTCCAAATCTCTGCAGTTTGTTTCCTTCATCTTGAAAATGTGGGGATTGCAAAGCTCACCTTTGTTAGCTATTGCAGCAATAGATTGAGATACTTGAACAGGAGTAACATTTAGGTCTCCCTGCCCAATGGAAAAGTGATACGTATTTCCCAAATACCATGGCTCACCAATAACAGTCTTTTTCCATTCCGGGTTAGGAACTAATCCTGAAACCTCACCTGGTAAATCAATTTCTGTTTTTGTACCAAACCCAAATTTCTCTGACCAATTGGATAAAGCGTTAACACCCATAAATTCACCAATTTTATAAAAGAAAGTGTCTGTAGATCGTGCAATTGCTCTTTCTAGACCAATTTCTCCTTCTGTTCCCCCATACTGAGTCAAATACCAGTTTGTATAATCAAATCCATTAACTGAAATTATTCCTGTATCCAGATATTCAAAATTAGGTTCAATAGCATTTTCTTCTAAAGCTGCTAATGAAACAACTGGCTTAAATACAGATCCTGGATGATATACCCCTCCAATTGCCCTATTAAACATAGGAAGGTTTTTATCTTCAAACAATTTTGCTATCTCGTCCTTTTGTGTACCTTCAACCAATAAATTAGCATCATACGAAGGTGCAGAATACATTGCCAATATCTCACCTTCAGGAGTTGTGGCAATTACTGCTCCTTTTTTGTCTGACATAATTCTTGAAATTTCTTTTTGTAGATTTATATCAATTGTTGTTCTAATATCTTGTCCTTTTTGAGGCTGTCTCCTGCCTAGAGTTCTTACTTTTTTTCCTTGTGTATCAACTTCAACCAACTCTTCTCCATCAATACCAGATAATAGACAATCATATTGCTGTTCTAATCCACTTCGTCCAATTAAAGTCCCGAGTTTAACAACACCTAATTCAGGGCAATTATCTTTTACTTTTCCTACCTCTTTATCATTTGCTTGGCCTAAATAACCAATAATATGACTAGTGACAGAACCATTTATATAAACTCTGTCCCATTCTGTTATAATTTCGTCATTAGATGCACCCTCAATATATGTGGTTTTTTTGAATCCTTCACTATCAAATACAACTTTCTTTTGGACTGATTTATTATCCGCAAGTACTTCTCCATCTCTGGCAAGAATTCTTCCTCTAGGAGCCTGAATTGTAATCCTTCTTATTCTATTTTCATCAGCCATAACCTGATAATATTCACCTTTTATTATCTGGAGTTCAATTAATCGACCAATTAGTGTCAAAAAAATAAGCGTAAGAAGCCCTCTCAGAAACCAACTTAGCCAACTTTGAGTTTTATTTGTGGCAGAATACATATTAATTTTATAATCCTCTTGTAACCCTAATTTTTCTTAATAAACCAGGATTATCCAAAACTATCCCACATCCTCTAGCCACACAAGTAAGAGGATCCTCGGCAACAACAACAGGCATTTTTGTTTTTTCACTCACAAGACTATCAAAACCTTCTAACATACTTCCGCCACCAGCTAGGGTAATCCCATTGTCTCCTATGTCAGAAAGAAGTTCTGGAGGTGTTTCTTCTAAAGTATCTACAATATCATTTATGATTTGTTGTGCGACGGGAATAAGTGCTTCACTTATTTCTGATGAGGAAAGCTTAACTGATTTTGGTAATCCTGATTCTAGATCTCTTCCTCTTACTACAATGAATTTATCTTTTTTTGGTCTAAGCGAACCTATGTTTATTTTCACATCTTCAGAAGTAGAATCACCTAATAAAAGTGAATACTTTAGACGAACATAATTTATAATCGCCTCATTCATTTCATCACCAGCTACCCTTACTGACCGACCCACTACAATACCACCCAAAGAAATTATTGCTATTTCACTGGTTCCTCCACCAATATCAACAATAAACTTACCTTCTGGTTCCTCTACAGCAAGACCAGCACCTACAGCAGCAACCATAGGCTCTTCAACTAAATGAGCCTCTCTTGCGCCTGCTGAGGTTGCAGCATCGGCTACAGCTCTTCTTTCTACCTCAGTTACACCAGATGGGATTCCAATAACAACTCTTGGTCTAGGGATTTTTGGAACTACAGTACCTGATTCATGAACTTTTTTAATATAGTAATCAAGCATTGCAGCTGTAGCATCAAAATCAGCTATAACTCCATCTCTTAAGGGACGTATTGTTTCTATTGTCATTGGTGTCCTTCCTAACATTTTCTTTGCAGAGCTACCAATAGCCAAAACTTCTCTGGTTTTTTTGTGACGAGCTACAGCAGAAGGCTCACGAATAACTATTCCCTTTTCTTTTACCCAAACTAATGTATTTGCTGTACCAAGGTCAATACCGACATCATGGGAAAACATTCCAAATACTTTATTTATACCTCGATTTGGTAGGGATATTCTTTGTTTTATTTTATCTGGAAGTTTTATGTTTATTGCCATTTTTTAAATAATTTGTTGGTAATTTTAATTATATTCTACGAGGCAAGTATAGCTTGAATAAACAAAGACATAAAGTAGCACAGAATACTTGCGGTCTATTAATATCGATAGTAGAGTTATCTAAATGGTTTTTGATTACCGACGATTAATATCTTTGTTATTTTATCTTCTTGCATTTCTAACTCCGTTGATTTTTCTACCAATTACATCAGAATTGTTTGAATTCAATAAACTAACATTTGTCTACATTATAACTATATTTGTTGTTTCTCTTTGGTTAGTAAGATCAATTAAACATAAGAGTTTGATTTATATCCGTACATTTTTTGATATACCAATAATTTTATTTGTTATTTCTCAAACTATATCCACTATTTTATCAATTGATCAGTTTACATCTTTTTTTGGCTACCCAACTCGATTTCATGGCGGTTTATTATCTACTATTGCCTACTCACTTCTTTATTTTATGTTTGTTTTTAATTTAACTAAAAAGGAAGCAAAAAATTTTATATACTGTCTTCTTTTTTCTGGATTTATTGTTTCAGCATATGGAATTCTTCAGCACTTTGGAATTGATGATCATCTCTGGCACCAAGACGTAAAAGCAAGAGTTTTTTCTACATTAGGGCAACCCAATTGGCTCGCGGCATGGATCATCCCTTTGATTTTAATTTCATCCTCTATTTATATTGAGAACAAAAAAACTAAATACAGAAATGTACATATACTAATCCTTATTTTATTGCTTTTTATAACTTTGCTTTTTACAAAATCAAGATCAGGTATATTATCATTTGGCTTGTCATTTTTTGTATTTTCGGTGGTGATTTTATTCAAGTCAAGGAAAAAATTAAAAAATATTCTAATAAGATTTATGCCTTTGATAGGGTGTTTGTTTCTAACACTATTTATTGTTGGTACTCCATGGAATAAATCACTTTTAAACAATAAAAACCCACAAACAGACAAGAATGAAACACTTATCCAAAACGAAGGAGGAACAGATTCAGGTGTAATCAGACAAATAGTATGGAAAGGTGCAATTGATATCTGGAAAAATTACCCACTGTTTGGAACAGGCGTAGAAACTTTTGCCTACTCTTATTATTCATTCCGACCAGATGAACATAACCATGTCTCCGAGTGGGATTTCTTGTATAACAAAGCTCATAATGAGTTTTTAAATTTTGCAGCAAATTCAGGCTCGTTTGGACTACTAACCTATTTAATACTGACATTTACTCCAGTTATTTATCTGATGAGCCTTTTAATAAAAACAAATAAAAATGTTTACTTATACACAGCCATGATGACATCATTGATGAGTATAGTTATAACTAATTTTTTTGGTTTTTCAGTGGTTGCTGTAAGTATTGTCTACTTCATTTTTCCAGGCATTCCAATTGTTTTAAATAAAAAACCAGAAAACTTACCAAGACAACCTAAAAATTCAAGCTTTCAAAAATATGCAATTTTTGCTATTTTATTAGTCTCGATCTACTTATCGTCATTAGTTTTGAACTACTGGCGATCAGATGTACTCTACGCACGAGGAAAAAATCTCAACCAACAAGAGGAGTATTTTGAAGCAAGAGATTATTTATTAAAGGCAAATAGCATAATTCCTAATCATCCATTTTATTTATCTGAGTTATCAGAATCTACAGCAGGAATTGCAATCATTTTAATAGAACAAAGTGAAATTACTCAAGCAAAAGAGTTTGCAGAAGTAGCAGAAAAAGAAGCTTATAAATCGACTATTCTAAACCCTATGAATCCAAACATATATCGAGCATACGCAGGAACAATGCAAGTATTATCAAGCGTGGATTTGTCATATTTATCCAAAGCGATAGATGCTTACAAAACAGCACTTTCCATTGCACCTAATGATCCTAGATTGTTTTTTAGACTAGGCATTACTTATGCACAAACAGGTGAAAGTGAAAAAGCAATTGAAATGCTCGAAAGATCAATAAGTCTAAAACCAGATTATGGATCAGCAAGGTATTCACTGGCCATGGTTTACAAGCAAGAAAGTGAATTGGACCTTGCTAAAGAACATCTTAACTACATACTTCAAAACATAAAACCTGAAGATGAGTTAGTTAAACAGGCACTGTTGGAAATTGAAGAAAGTGCTGAAAAATAGGGCTTTTGGTAGTATAATTTATAAGTTAATTAAATATGGTTCAAAAAATACTAAAATCAGACAACCCAAAACTTCGCCAAAAATCAAAACCAGTCAAAAAACTGGACAAGAAAACAAAGGATCTAATTAAGGATCTGAAAGATACTCTTAAAGCTCAAAAGGATCCTGAAGGAGTTGGTTTAGCTGCTCCTCAAATTGGTAAATTTGTCCGAGTATTTGTCATGGACTATAAAAATAATATTAGAACAGTAATCAATCCAGAAATAATCTCAAAAGAAGATAGAGACATAAAAGACACAAATGTTCTGGAGGGATGCCTTTCAATACCTCATTATTATGGTCCTTTGACACGTTCAAAAAAAATTACAATTAAATATATGAACGAAAAAGGAGAAATTGTAGAAGAAACATTTGTAAATTTTCCTGCTCAAATAGTTCAACACGAAATAGATCATTTAGACGGAGTGTTGTTTGTCGATAGATTACTTAAAGATAAACAACCACTCTATAAATATGAATCTGAAACAGAAGAATGGGAAGAAGTTGATTTTGCAAAAATCTAACCCTTGTAAGGAGTCTCCTTGCAAGAGCCTTAACTGTTGAGAGATAAGTAATTGCTCAATAAATATTAACTAAAATGAAGTTTGTTTTTTTTGGTACACCATCATATGCAGCTAATGTTCTTATTAAATTGAACAAGGAGTTCAAGGCAAAAGACGGAACTTCACCTGTGGTTGCTGTTGTCACACAGGAACCTAAACCTTTTGGACGAAAAAAACTACTTAAGTACTCTTCTGTTGATACATGGGCTCACAAACACAACGTCCCTATTTACTTTGATTCAAACAAACTAATTGAAGATGGAATTAATGCAGATATTGGAATCTTAGCAGCTTATGGAGAAATTCTTCCAGAAAAGATAATTAATTACTTTCGATATGGAATTTTGAACATTCACCCTTCTCTATTGCCCAAATATCGCGGAGCATCACCTGTACAAGCTGCTATTGTCTCAGAAGAAAAAGAAACAGGTGGAACAATAATAAAACTAGATCAAGAAATGGATCACGGACCAATCATCGCACAGTTTAAAGAAGAAATTTTAAATAATGATACTACAGAAACACTTCGCAACAGGTTATTTGAAAGAAGTACACAAGTTTTAATTGAGGCTTTACCTGCTTACATCTCCGGTAAAATTAAGCTCAAACCACAAGATGACACCAAAGCTACATATACAAAATTAATTAAAAAAGAACACGCATATATTCCTTTTGAATACTTCAAAGCTGCTTTAGAAGGAAAAGAAATTAAAGATGAATGGATAATTCCATTTGTGAAAAATTATTCGTTACACCCTACATACGATTCTTTAGAAAGATTTGTGCGTGCAATGAACCCTTGGCCCATTGCTTGGACCCTGTTACGCTCCTCGAGCTACAAAGGGCAAGCAACTCTAGATGAAAGAGTGGAAGGTTTGAGATTGCAAATCCACTCAGCGAGTATTGAAGATGGGAAACTCGTTCCTCAAAAAGTTCAATTGGAAGGCAAAAGTACAGTTGACTGGAAGCAGTTCAGAGATGCTTATAAAATTTGAAATATGAGCATAGAAAGCAAGAATTGGATAAACAAGGTTATCAGGATCACTCCTGATACGAAAGAAGATAAAGAGTCAATTCGTCGACTTCTTCAACACCTAATTGAAAATCAAGATACTAATAAAACTGCAGAATACGCCAATGCTCAAGCTACGGCTAAAACATATATAGATAGTGAGCAAGAAACTCCTGAGGGATTAATATTTGCTTTAAAAGAAATGGCTCACTTACCAAGCGGCTACGTCGGTTTGTCAATTTACGAAGCTTATATAGGCTTTTTCAGAAATGGAGAGTTAAGTAAGCTATTAGAATCTTCAGATAAATCTGAAAGTTGACACTAGGTACAACCTCGTAAACGTTGATTTATTTAACCAAATCAGTACAATATAGGCCATGTCTGAACAAGAGCTTTTGAAATATGATCCTCAAAGAATGAATGAAAGAACATTTCTATATCAAGTTCAAATATCACAGTTATGGGAAGAATTGGAAGGTCTCACCAGACTCACTGTAGGTGGTAAGGTTATAGACCAAAAACAAGAAAATCAAACTGATATTGTAACCCCATATCCAAAACATCTTGATACCAACCCTCCGGTACCATTGCTTGATGAAGGTAGATTGATAGCAGTTCGAACTAAATCGACTTTTGAACACAAACCTGTCTACCATTATGATTTGTTCCACCTAAAAGTTAATGGATACTATAATACAAGTGCACCAATGCGACCAATTATCTTGAATCATAATCCAGAAAGCAGAATTATGCCTATGGCAGTTGGTTTAGTAAAATGGCCTTGGGGGTTTAAGATTCATGAAGGGCCTACAAATACATGGTGGTTTTATCACCAAGGCACAGCGGAATTCTATGATCTGGATAATGAGACTGCAACAAGAGCATTTCTACTCATGCTCGAAGTTGATAAACCGAAACAGTTTGAGGAGTTAATGAACAGGTTTAAATTGTTAAAAAGTGGTAGAGTAAGGCAAATAGAGGAACTTGCAAGAATAATAAAAACTAAAAAGTAATTGATGTTTTAATTTTGTACCTCTCCCCATGTACGTATAATAAATTCCACCCAATTTTTTGCGTTTTCAACTTCACGTAATCCCATCAAACTTAAAGCCATATTAATGTCGTTATTGGCGATATCCATTGATTGGGCTATTGGACTTTGAATAGCACTAATAATGGGATCACCAACCAACTTTATTTTTCTTGACAATACAAATGAATCCCGTAGCCTATCTTCTCTCACTAGGTCAACAACTTTATTAGACAGTTTGTTTATTAAAACTACATGTGCTGCCATTCTCAATATACCTTCTTCATTCAGTCCTTTAAAATCAAATTTTGGATATCTTTTTTCTATAAAACCTCGTGCCGTACTAACTGAAACAGTAAGTTCAGGTAAATTATTAAATTCATCCTCATTTAATATAGATGCAAATGAGGTTTGCGGTAAATAGTCTGGCAATCCTTCGACTGTCATAGATATATTATAGGGTTTCTAGTCAGTTTTTCAAGCTATAATTGGATAATGATGCTAAAAGAATTTATAATCTTTGAACATTTGATTTATTTTGATCAAGCTATATAATGTTGGCCATGAGTGAAACTGACAGAAACTTTAGTGAGGTACCAGAAGTCGCAAGAGAACAAAAATTCTTGGAAGAATGCCGCGAAATAATCGAATCTACTACTCCTCTTATCATAGACAAATTATTACTTATAAATGGAAATAAACCAAGCGAATTAGAAGGACTTTTAAATGATATTTTAAATTTCGCGTATCGTATAGGCATGTCATCGATTTCAGAGAGAAGGTTGGCTTCAGAAAGACATAAAGTAGATCCTTTTAAAGACCTGCACAAATCTCCAGACGCAATGACTGCTAGACAAGACACAACAATTCATGCACAAAAGGCAGTTCTACCCCTAATTCGACAGCTACCAGAATTATTGGAAAAAAGGGCTAAATTAGTAGCAGAAGGAAAATCTCCTCTTCAAAAACCAAGCCCAAGCTCCCTGCCCGGTGGGAAAGACAATATTAATTAGTAAGGTATAAACTCAATATTGCAATTTTTCACAGCTTAAATTATTCTTAGTTATGGTCGAACAGCCCACCTTTTCCCCAGAAACTATAAATCTAGCTAATCAACTTGTAGAAAAGTTATCAGAAAGCAAAATCACACCTAAAACCATTGAAAAGCTGTACCAAACACTTATAGACCAAGAAAACATTTATGGCGTAGAGATACTGCAACTAAACGGACATGTCGGACCTGCAGGAATTTATTTTACTAAGGTGGATGGAAGCGAGTTACATTTACATTTTAATGGTGCCATTCTCCACTATGAATCTCCTTTTAAACCACAACGGCACAAAGAATTTATCGACTACCCTCTTACTATTGAGGATTTCCTTAAATCTTACTTAACAAAATTGGAACAGTCCCTAAGGTAAATCTTATCTACTAAATTCTCTATCAAAACTGAAGTTGGTAGTTAGCTCTGAAAGTATGAGGCATTAACTGATAGAAATATTCGAGTAATCTCCGATTTCTCCAAATTTCTTAATTCTTTTAATACATTTTGCACAAAGCCTCATTTGCTGAGGGTCACTTTCATTAACTACAACTGAAACTTTTTGTAAGTTAGGTTTAAAGATACGACGAGTTACAGGAGCTCTTTTTCTCCATCTTTTACCTGCGATTCCCCTTTTATGCTGTTGGGAACGTCCTACAACTGTTGTTTTTCCACAAATGTTACAAGCTATTGCCATATTTATCCTTTCGAAAATATCCAATCTGAATTATACTATATAAGATAAATTATTTAAAGATATGGAAATAATTGGCTTAATATTAGGGTTTTTGGTCGCAATAATCATTCATGAGGTGTCTCATGCATGGATGGCCGTGCGCCTAGGAGACCCTACACCTAAATTAATGGGGAGGCTATCTCTGAACCCTGCTGTTCATTATGATCCAGTAGGTACAACACTTTTGATAGTTACTACATTTCTAGCATTTGTAACATCTTACCCAATTATTCCGTTTGGTTGGGCAAAACCAGTACAATTTGATCCATATAATTTAGAAAGCCCTAGAAGAGACACTGCCTTGATATCATTAGCTGGACCAGTTTCAAATTTAATTTTAGCAACCATTCTTTCGGTTTTTTTAAGACTAGTTAGTACCCCATTTTCACCATTTGGCTTCATCACTAGTTTAATTGTACCTGTAATTGTCCTTAATGTGGTACTAGCAATTTTTAACCTTCTACCAATTCACCCCTTGGATGGTGGAAAAATATTAGTTGGGATATTGCCAGAAAAAGATGCTTATAAAGTAGATGCCTTTTTAAAACAGTATGGCATGTTATTGTTACTTTTCTTGATTTTTCCAACTTTTGGTGGTTCCTCACCTGCAAGATTGATAATTTTACCTTTGCTAAGGGTGATTTTAGGATTACTTTTACCTTCTAACCCAATAATTTAGCTTCCATTCTTGCATAACTCATACTGTATTCTTATATGGAACTTTGCTAGAATATAATTGCCCTGTCAGTTAGCGAAGGCTAACAAAAGGGATACTTGAGGCAAGCTTTTTCCTCACTAAAAAGCACATTGGGAGTCCAACTGATGATGTGGCTAGGTATTTTACCTAGACTCGGGTATATATCTTTGTCCCGTGGGATAGAGATGAACCCACCCACTTAGTATCATCGAGGGAAATCCTACCCTTAAGCCCTTTGGCAGGGTTTTTATTTGCTTATTAAACCTTTATAAGCACTAGTTATCAACATTCCTTGATCACTCACTAGATCGTGAAGCTTGTTCTAATAAGTTGTAGAATCTCCCGACAATTGAAGTTACTATAGATAAAATAATCAGGTGCTGAGAGAGGGATTCGAACCCCCGTAGGCCGTACGGCCGCCAGATTTACAGTCTGGTGCGATTGTCCACTCCGCCACCTCAGCTAAAACTATATTTAATTTTACTGGAGCCTAGGGAGGGATTCGAACCCTCGACCCCTTGTTTACAAAACAAGTGCTCTAACCACTGAGCTACCCAGGCTAATAATCCCTTTTGAGGCTACATAATTATACCTAATTAGAGGTTTTATGTCTATTGATACTAGTAAACATTATTTGATCAGATACTATAATTTTGAGGTTCTCAACTCCTTTTCTCAGCATATATGAAGGCTAAGGATGTGGAGATCAAGAAGAAGCTAACTAACATTGCGACTATTGTGTATGATGATACTCCACTGTCTGGCAAAGGCATAGGTGTTGATGTAGTAGAAAGACCACCTTTTGTTGGTGCATCAGTTGCAGTTGGCTTTGGTGTCGGTGTTGCTGTAACCGCAGGATCGTCATTGTCTTCATCGTCGTCATTGTCATCAGCAGGTGTTGTAGGAGTTGCTGTAGGAGTTTGAGTCGGATCAGTTGGATTAGCAGTAGGAGTTGCTGTTATTTGTGGAGCACCTCCGATTGTAATACTTGTATTCTGGACTGATTGAAGAACGTTTCCTGTCTCTCCTGCAGCTGTTACGATTGTGCCTTCAGTAGTGCTTCCTGGTGTGAATTTAAATGTAATATCAGAAGTCCCTTCACCAACAGCATCAAAGTTAAGTATAGCTACCCTACCAGCTGTGGTTGTTGGTGTAGTACCTGCTTGAAAATACATACTATAAAGTATTAATCCGTTGGTGGAGTCAACAACCTTTTCCAATTCCACAGTATTTGCAAATAAAGTCCCCTGTTCTAAGTCTGCAGCTGTAATTGACAAAACCGAAGGATTGTAATTAATCTCCAAAGTAACAGCACTTACTGCGTTTGAATTAGGTTGTATGTCCACAAAAACTGGAATAGAATCACCCACTGTACCATTTGTTTTATCTGGATTTAGAGTTAGGAGTGTTGCTGGAGCTGCTTGTTCTCGGATATCCTGTGGACGCATAGCTAAATATACACCTGCAGCTATTCCGAGTACTGCAATTATTGTTGTTATTACTATTAATACTTTTTTCATTTTGGACAGGTCTTTTTTTATATTAAACTAATTTTTTAAATGATGCGAGTAGATGTTTTAGTTTACCTCTACCGCAAGGGATTCAGCTTTAAAAGCTGGTGCATTCCCTGCCCCATGAGTATAAAATGACTCAGGGCTTACATTTATTAAAACTGAACCACTAGACTTTTGAACAGCTTCAAATTCAAATACCGCAACCGTAGAACTCTGGGTTAAATCTGTTTCTGGAATTCTAGTATAATCAAAAGTAGCAATCCCATTTTCATTATCTATTTCACTAAATTCTACAAAAGATCTTTCCATAATATCTCCAGCTTTAGAACTATTTAATTGAATAACTTCAGGATCATAGGTTATTACTAAACTTACTGCATTAAAGTCACTTTCAATACTTCCCAACTTATTTAATCTAACTTCATAAACCTCACCTGAATTCCAACTTGTAGTATTTGCTACAAGACTAGCATTAAAGTTGTTATTAGGAGTTTCGGTATCTTCAAAAAATCCATCGCTTCTTTGACTATCATCACCTGCCTGACCCACTCTGTCTTCCACATCATCAAGAAGGTCTTCACCAAAATTCTGAATTCCTGATCTATTTGTTTTACTAGCATTAGTGCTTAGGATGTAGACAAATATAACACCTATTAGCAGTATGGCTGCAAATATTAAAGTGATTTTTGAATTCTTCATGTTTTAACTTGTTTTACGCCAGTTAGTGAAAATATAACTAAAATCTACAACGTTTACAATACCGTCATTATTGATGTCAGCTTCTGGTGGGTTTGGATTAGTTTCTCTGTAATTATCGCGCCAAAGGTTAACATCGATAATATTCACTATTCCATCCCTATTAATATCTCCATCCCAGTAAAAAGGAGTGGATGTAGGAGTTGGTGTAGGTGTTCCACCTAATGTTAAAGTTATAGGCACGGACGTTACACTGCTCAATATATCCACTGGATCACCTGTAGTACCACTTAATACTACATTACTGTCATTGCGATCTCCTGGAGTGAAATCATAAGTCACCTCTGTATCCAGCACCTCAAAAGACGTGTTTGTATGAGGTCTAAATGTAATTGTACCCAACACTATCCCCTGACCATTTACGGGAGAAGGGTTACTTCCAGAACCGATGTTAGCAGAAACTACAACCTTTCCAGGTATACTGTGATCCAAGGAAGGATAAGAGGCAAATTCATCACCGGGCTCGCTTGTAACATCTATAACCTCTAGTAGATTATTGTCATATAATACTATCGCATCAACGCCATCAACATTCTGACCTCCTGTATCCATCTTAAGTAGCAATCTAAAATCTCTGCCAGGCATTTGTGGATTTGCAGGAAGTGGACCACTAAAATATAGCCTTGCCTCTGAAGTAGTTGTTTGATTTAAATTAAGAGTACCATTATCCGTTGTAATTTGGTTGTGAGGGACTTCTTCGATATTTAACGTAGCTATTTGCATAGTTGATTTATCAAAAGCAAGCTCAGTTGAGGCACTATCACTGGTTACAGATGTCAAATCAAAACTAGCAACCTCAAGAATACCACCAGGAGCTGTATCACCAGGAGACAAGCCTAATACAATTGTTACATGACCCGTGGAATTAGCTTGGGCCATCGAGGTTTTTTGAACAACAGTAGAAAGACTAGGAATTGTTGATAATTCACTTGCTAAATTAACTTTAGTATTATCAAAGTCAAAATCAATTCTTAAAAATCCAATTTGATTGTTATGTGCATCCATCATTAATGAAAAGCGGCTATTTGGCGGCAAATTTTGTTCATTAGGTGAAAAATAAAGTTCAACAGGATCAGTTGCAGCACCAGTAAAATACCGATAACCTTTTTCAACTAAATATGCTCCTGCGACAACTCCTACTATTAATAGGACCGAGAGTAGTGCCTTGAGTGCGTTGTTTACTCTTAATTCATAACGAAGAAGTTTGTACTTATTTATTATTTTTTGGTGCAGGTTTTTAAAATCTGACATACTCTCTTGTCTCTTAATTTATACTATACAACCATTTAAAAACTAATTGCAATTAGTAATTTTGAATGCCAATCTGATTATGAGCGTACAACTATCATCTATTACCTAATAATCTATTTATTTTCGCATCCTCTACTGATTTGACTTCTTTTGCCAATAATTTGATTAGACCATTTTGTCTTAGTATTTTTATAAACTTCTTAATGTATTTTCTAGTAAATCATTTTCTACATCCCCAGATATTACTGCATCTATTAAATAATCCTGACAAAAAACCAGAAACTCAGTTTTTTCAAGATATTTCCACCAAGGATAATTCATTTCTATCCCAAGATCTCTTCGTATAAGTTGATAATTGCTTCCAAACCAAGAGTATGAAATTAATTTTAGTCTGTTTCTTGTAAGAACATATTGTTCTGCAGCTTCGAAATCTGAATTCCCACCAGTATAAAAACGATTATTAAATATCAAATCTCTACTGTATAAATGTTCGTTTAAACTATCCAAAATATCCATAGCCCTTAAATTACCCCCTCCAACTTCACCATATTCGCCAGTTTGCCGATAATCATCAAACTCGGGTCCTGCTATATTTTCTAAATCTTTCAATCCTCCACTGGCAAGAATATTTCCTGGAGATACTTACGGATATTAGCTATTTTTGTCTTCTCAGTAATCCTTATTACATCATACAACGCTCTCCAATGAGAAATGACTTCCGTTGTCTGTCTTTTGATACTGTTTTACCTCGTTCACTAGCCATATAAGGATTGATATTGTGTCTATAAATACTTTACTTCTCCCACACAGGTTGTGCCCATTCCCTCATATAAACTGGAAAATATTCCTCCTGGACAATTTCACCACCCACGAATGTAAACTCTACTGCTAAACCTCTTCTCGTCTCCTCACTCCACATCTGGTCAAATATGAAATTCCCTAACGAATAATAAACTCTAATCGAATTGTTTGGACAATATTTTTTGCCAAAATCTTCTCTTTTTATATTTATCACCTCATAATTTTCACCATTTTTTATAAAGCAATCTAGATCTTGGACCCAATGCGGATGATGGCCAATTATTAGGTCAACCCCCATATCAATTAGTTCTTGAGCCATTTTTCGTTGATGACTATTTGCAACATCATCGTACTCATTACCCCAATGGACTCCCGATACAAGAATATCTGTATTTGCATCTAGTCTGTTAATAACTTCTTTTTCCTCTTCAGATAAGATATAACCATTAGTCACAAAATCAAACCCAATAAATCCAAACTTTATTCGATTTTGCTCTACGTAGGCTAAATTTCCATAACCTGTTGTTTTAATTCCTTTATCACTTAAAGTTTTTAAAGTTTGTTGTTTTCCATCCTCGCCCCAATTTAACATGTGATTATTTGCAATATTAACCACATCAACACCAGCAAATGATAAACCTTCAACCATATATAAATCTGCACAAAACCTAAAGCCTTCAACATGTTGAGGGCAATCTTTAATAATTGGATTCTCCAAATTTATATATACAATGCCAGCCTTATTTAATTTATCCGAGACAAGACCAAATGGATAAAGAGGATCATTTAGTTTTTTACTTACACTCATAACTGTTCTGCCCAGCATGATGTCACCTGTAGTGAGAAGTGTAACAGGCTCATTTTGTTCTGCTTGAACATTTTGAGGTCTAATAGACGAAACTTCTGCCACTAATTTACTTTCCCTTAAACCAATGGCGTGTAACTGATAGTACAACAACATCAAAAAGACGTTCAATAAAATTAAAGCAATATATAAGATTAAGGTTTTATTTTTATTTCCCGAAAGCAAGGTAAAAGATGAATTTATTATATACTCTCTAAAGCTGAATATCGTTACGAATTACTGGACCACGTCTTTGCCTTACCTTTTTGATTATAAATCTTAAAACCACTAGTAGAAGTACAGCAACTACTGCCCCAATAATGAAGTTAGCTGGTGAACTTTTAGTATCTGCAAATTCCGGTTGATTTGCTGATGTTCTTATTTCTGAAGGCATACTTGTAATCGGTGCATAAGGATCCAAACCAGTTGAATTCTCTTCTGCTATCCCAAGTTTTTCTTTAATAAATCCAAACATTTTGGAAACAAAATTTTTCCTCTGACTAGTCTCGTTTGGTAGCGAGGGCATACTGGTACTAACTGTTGTTAATGAGCTATCTGTATCTGTAGTACCTGTAGTTCCTCCAACAAAATTGCTACTTATATTTACATTTAAAGAACCAACACTAGATAAAACATCTCCATTGCCATAAGTTACAGCAATGTTAGAATCAGTCGTATCACCAGGAGTGAAATTAAAATCTACAGTTGTATTCCCCTCCTTTACAGCTTGAAAAGATATCTTACAAAAAACACCAGAACCAATGTATAAGTTATTGATAGATGAAACTAAACCAGTAATTATTACTGTCCCGTTTTGGCTGTCAATTCTAGGGTAAGGATAATCTGTAAAAACTCGATCGTAGCAGTAATAATCAGAATCGTTAATTACACTTTTTTCAATCTCTTCGAGTCTCAAGTAATCAGTATCATATTGAATACTTGCAGTAGAACCACCCACATTTGCACCTTCTGTATCAATCATAATATCTACTGAAAAAGATTGATTTTGGGCAACAGCTATTGTTTCTGGTTCAAAATACAATTTTCCGGCATAAGTTAAGCTCGTGTGTACTATAAACATAGCTAAAACTAATAATAGTGTTACTAATGCTTTTCTATACATAGATTGTTTTAGTTTAAAACCAATAAGATCACAAAGTATCATCTGTTAAGTTAATATTAGTCCTCATAACCCCATAATCAAGATTGTTAACCTCACCACTACCATCGAGGTCAACTACGGTATTTGCGGTACCGAATGAGGTTAGTAAATGGAGTGTATAATCTATGTCATTTACTACTCCATCACCATTGAAGTCTCCTCCAAGTAATGGACTATCAGCAAAATTAAGTGTTAGAATTCCGAATCCAACATTTATTGGAGACGATGATGACCCGAATTTTTTAGCTAAATATCCTGGAGCTTTAACTAATAAAATATAATTACCCGTCTCCATAAATACCTGCGTAGCACCACTTGACTTTGTGCTTGTGTTAACTACTGGATAAATAGTACCATCTGTACTTTTTCGTGATAAGGTTATTGACTTTGTCCTATCTACTCCTGGTCTTGTAACCCCCTGGAAACCTAATTGTAAAGTTACAGATACAGCACTTACAGGAGTCGGAGTCAATACAGGTGTTGGTGTAACAGGAAGAGGTGTTGGTGTTACTCCTGACCCTGGAGTTGCAGTCGGCGTGGGTGTGGCGGTTGGTGCTATAGGAGTAGGCGTTCCACCGAAAAGAACCTCGATGTCTGTGCTCTCAACTGATTCCAAAATATCAACAGGGTCAGTTGTTGTACCACTTAAAACTACATTGCTATCATTTCTTGAACCAGGTGAAAAATTATAAGTAAGCTGGGTTCTTAAAGCTTCGACTGAAGAATTTGGTAATGGGTTAAACATTATAGTACCTACAACCACCCCAGACCCATTCACAGGTGTACCTGAAGTACTTGAACCAATATTGGCTGATAACTCTATTACACCATTTGAATTATCAACCTCCCGAAGTGGGAAAGATGAAAATGAAGTTTCAGAACCCTCAACAGATATTCCACTCAATAAAGTATTATCATAATGAACCTTTGCATCTACGCCATCAACATCTTGTCCTCCTGTATCCAACATCACATCTATCGCAAACTGACTCCCCACCTTCTGAGGATTCGCTGGCCTTGGATTCGAAAAATATAACCTCGCCCCTGATGAACTAACCTGATTCAACTCTAACGTTGCATTCCCCGCTGATATGTCTGTTATCGCCTCTGAACTCGAATTCACAAACTGCATACCCTCTACCTCAAACTCCATCTGGGTCGTCTCTGCTGCTGACCCCACTGCTCTTACATCAAAACTCGCAAACTCAATTATCCCATCTACTGTCGGTGACCCAGGTGACCTACCTAATACTATTACCACCTCTCCTGTACTGTTCGCTTGACCCATCGATGTCTTCTGTATTACTGTCCCTAACTCTGTGGCTGTACTTATCTCACTCGCTAAATTGACCTTCGTATTGTCAAATCTAAACTCCACCCTCGCAAAATCAACCGCTGCATTCTGACCAGTATCTACCATCACTGACATCCTACTGTCCGGAGGTAAACTCTGCATCGACGGTGAAAAATATACACTTATCGGAAACACTGCCGCCCCCGTAAAATACCTATAACCCCTCTCCACTAAATATGCACCGGCAAAAATACCTACAACAAGAATTAGTGATGAGATTAATCTAAAGGCTGAATTTGCTCTAAATTGACGTCTTAATAACTTATATTGTTCAATTATACTATCGGAGAGGTTTTTATTTTCGGGCATATTATAACAAGGTCTATACTTTTTATTACATATATTTTCACAGTCCGCAAGTAGTAATTTTTATTTTGGTAAAAGAAGATTAAATTTTGATAAAAACATCTAACAACTAATCTTTAATACTGTATTTTATCTTACTACTCTGTTAGATTTATAAAATTATATTTATCAGAAGCTATCGTCTACTAGATTGAAGTTTGTCCTCATTACACCATAATCCAAGTTATTAACCTGACCGCTTCTGTCTAAGTCTACTAAGTCGCTTGATTTACCATAAGATGTTAGAAAGTGAAGTGTGTAATCAATATCATTTACTACTCCATCGTTGTTAAAATCTCCACCTAACAAAGGTGTGGAGCTAAGATTTACTAGTGTTGTTGAACTGCCAATAACAATTGGGCTAGAGGTAGTTCCAAAAACTCTTGCTAAATATCCCGGGGAATCAATTCTAAGCCTGTAATTGCCAGCATTTAAAGATACAAGTGCAACACCGTTTGTGTTTGTACTCGTGTTTAAAGAAAACTCATCTGTACCAGAGGAAGTTCGTCCATTTATTGTAACTCCTCTTGATCTATTGGCTCCTGATCTTGTAACTCCTTGGAAACCTAATTGTAGGTTAACAGACACTCCTCCAATTGGGGTCGCAGTTACTATTGGAGTAGGAGTTGCTGTTGTTCCAGGAACTGGTGTTGGTGTTGTCCCTACAACGGTCGGTGCAGGAGTAGCAGTAGATGTTGCTGTAACCACGATGGAAGCATTACTTACAGACTCCAAAATATCAACAGGGTCAGTTGTTGTACCACTTAAAACTACATTACTATCATTTCTTGAACCAGGTGAAAAATCATATGTTAAGTTAGTACCAGAAGATGCACTGGTTGGATTATATAATATAGTACCTACAACTAAATCTGATCCGTTAACAGGTGAAGTAGATGTGCTGCTACCTACATTTGCAGAAAGAACAACCAATCCGTTTGTATTATCTACATTATTAGCTGGGAATGAACTAAACACACCTCCACTGGTTTGTACGGTAACTCCACTTAAAATGGTTTTGTCAAAGTGAATTCTAGCATCTACGCCATCAACATCTTGTCCTCCTGTATCCAACATCACATCTATCGCAAACTGACTCCCCACCTTCTGAGGATTCGCTGGCCTTGGATTCGAAAAATATAACCTCGCCCCTGATGAACTAACCTGATTCAACTCTAACGTTGCATTCCCCGCTGATATGTCTGTTATCGCCTCTGAACTCGAATTCACAAACTGCATACCCTCTACCTCAAACTCCATCTGGGTCGTCTCTGCTGCTGACCCCACTGCTCTTACATCAAAACTCGCAAACTCAATTATCCCATCTACTGTCGGTGACCCAGGTGACCTACCTAATACTATTACCACCTCTCCTGTACTGTTCGCTTGACCCATCGATGTCTTCTGTATTACTGTCCCTAACTCTGTGGCTGTACTTATCTCACTCGCTAAATTGACCTTCGTATTGTCAAATCTAAACTCCACCCTCGCAAAATCAACCGCTGCATTCTGACCAGTATCTACCATCACTGACATCCTACTGTCCGGAGGTAAACTCTGCATCGACGGTGAAAAATATACACTTATCGGAAACACTGCCGCCCCCGTAAAATACCTATAACCCCTCTCCACTAAATATGCACCTGAGATAATTCCTGCTATTAAAAGAAAAGATGCTAATATCTTTAAAGCATTGTTTACACGGAGTTCATGTCGAAGTAATTTATATCTATTAATAACTCTTTGTTGAAAATCGCTTTGTTGTGACATTTTAGTCCTTAATATTTTATTGCACAATTTTTTTAACGGTGCAAGTGGCAATTTTGCCTCAAAATCAGTTTTCATGACCATTATACACTTTAAAATTTTGTGTATATTCTATTGTTTTATCCTAGAGATGTAATGGCTTTGTACCATACAAACACTTTTTATATTTGATATAATAATCGCATTGCTGACGTAGCTCAGGGGTAGAGCGCTTTCTTGGTAAGAAAGAGGTCGGTGGTTCGAATCCACTCGTCAGCTCTCAATTATTGATGTAATTCTCTACTTCTGGTAAAATACCAAAGTTATGGCAAAAGCAGGAAAAGATATTGTCGGGCTCGAATGTGAGATCTGCAAAACAAGAAATTATGTAACCACAAGAAACAAAATTAACCTTGAGGGCAAGCTATCTATTGCTAAGTTTTGTAAGATTTGTCGCAAGAAGACTCTACATAAAGAAAACACTCGCCTAAAATAATTTAGTACTCTTCTCATCCCCTTGCCTTCAATTCTAGGCTGTACTATCATTAGATAGAGTGCTGCCATGGACGAAAATAACTTCAACCCATACCGAACAATAGTAGTGGACGAACATGAAGAAAATACTTCAGTAGAAGAAACTGTTAAAGTTACCACGCAAGTTTCAGAAATAAGAGTTCCAGAAAACATACCTATACGAGTGAGACATCCTTTTCCCAGAAAGCATGTATACCATGTATATGAAGAAACCCAAGTAGAGCATAAAACCACCCATAGATCGGGGCAAGATTATGTTACAAATACAAGGACTCTTAAAATAGGTCAGATCAAAAAAAGCAAAAATTCAAAATCACATAGTAATGGATCATTGGTTGATTTAGACAAGCTTGATGAGCTTTTAAAATACCAGTCTCAACAAAAAGCAAGAAAAAGATATACAAAAATAGAACGATCATTATTTTTTATTCTTGTCTTTTTTGTTATTTTTGATCTTATTCTGTTTCTTTCTTATGTTGTATTAACCAGTAACTCTTTGGCTTTTGGACAATAACGTATTATTTCTATGCTTAAGGAAAATTTTTTATCTGGTATAATTTAACTAGATTATTAAATGGTTAACGAAAGAAGAGTAAATTTTGATCCAGACCACCCAAAAGCAAATATACATGGAGTTGTAGGCATAGAAGGTGAAGCAGTATGCTACACAGACGCTTCTGCTAAAACTTTATGCACCGGTTGCTGCACTGCTTTGCATATAATTCCCGAGGAAGTCGATCCAGATAAATTAAATGATCTGGATCATGATTATATTGCTCTAAAACCAAGAGGTGAAAATTGCCACGCTCAAATACCAAGTCAAGGATGCAATTACATTATAGAAGGCACACCAGAAGGACGCTATTGGATCTGCCCTCTTTATCATTGTAGTGGAGACATAATAAAAGCCAAACAAATAAAAGATGAAAATATGCAAAAAAACCCTTTGGCAAATTTAGATAAATACCACGAAATCATTGCTGCCGGCCACAGAATACAACAAGAACTAGATGCCGCTCTTAAACACAACGAAATAACCCAAGAGGAATACGATGAAAGTATTAAGAGATTTAATGAATCAGTAAACCCTAACTCTAAGTGATTTAGTAACTATTGTTTCTTTTAAGTATTTCAGTAAATTTTGAATAGTTTGTGACATCACTAATTTCCCCATATCTATTATGTTCAAGGCAAAAAGAATGTCCACTAATATCTGTAAGAGTCTGGCGTGTGTATACTGAATTTGCGTCTACAAATAAATGGGAATTACCTTTAAGTCCTTGGCAGTTATATATTGGAATGTAATAGTTATCATCTCTTATACCATGCATTTCGAAGAGTATAATTAATTGTGTCTTAATATGTCTAAGTTTATTTATTCTACTAATTCTTTCCCTCTCAACACTTTTATTCATAAATTTTTAGCCTTATAACTAAATCCTATCTTCGCAAAATCCCAATTTACTAAAAATCATATCACACAAATATTTACATACAAAATCCTAATCTTAATTTACCTGTAAGAATCCAAATAAACAATATCCAGTAGGCTTTCTTGATCTTTAAAATACTTCTGAAGTATATTTATTCCTTTATTTAATTTTTTATGAGCCCATTGATGGGAAAATCCCAGTGCCTCACCTATTTCCCTTAAGGAACTAATTTTATGATCATTCAGTCCAAAACGCATTTCAATAACTATTCTACAATCTGGATCTTCCTCTTCTAAAAGCACAATAGCTTTTTTTAATTCATCAAATATAATTTTCCTGTCTGCTTCTTGTTGAGTAAAACTTCTTCCAGATACTATTTCTTCTAGGACTCTTCCATCACCATCATTTTTAACAGGATCATTTAATGACATAACTACTCCCGTTCTATGTGCATTTTTATACCTTCTAATTGTTTCTGGTTTTAAACCTAATTCTTCTGCTAATTCATAAACTTCTGGCATTCTTTTGTTTTTTTGAAGAAATTTATCTTCAGCATCTCTAACTAATCTAATATTGGCTAATACTCTTTCATTCAATCGAATTATCCTAGATGAATTATTTACTGCTTTACTAATTTCTTGTCTAATCCAATAAAACACATAAGTACTAAACTCGTTATTAGTTGTGATTTCAAACTTTATAACTCCTTTATACAGACCTACAGTACCTGCATTTATTAATTCTTCACGAGTCAGTGTACCTGTATATTTTTTTGCTATTGATACAATAAGCCCTTTGTTATTAGTAGCAATTTCTAAAAATGCTTTTCTTCCTGCTTCGTATTGCATTTCTAGCCTTTCATGCTCATTGCTGTCTAAATTTAATTTACGTTCATTTAGTATTTGCTGTGCTTTGTGTCCTTCTTGCACTAAAACCATTAATTCATATATTTTCTCCTTTGGGAGTAGTTCACTTTTGAGATGATGGCTACTCGGCAAAAATCTATCTCGGCTTTCTTTGCTCATTGTCATAAGTCTATATTTAAATTAGATTAATTATGGGAAGATTATATATAAATCCTACTATTTCTTCCAATAAATGTCGTTTTAGTTTTTAATTAACCTCAAAGATTAGGATCTTTCTTTACGAATATAGTATTTAGTTCAAATCTTGGATACTCACCATTTCTGACGAAAGTAATTTGTTTTTCTTATGGTATTCCTCCAGCAAGAGTTCGGTTTCCCCACTCCAAGTCTTATCAAAACCTACAGGCTCACCGTTTACAATATACAGATTAACAATTCCGTCGATTGGCAACACCACATTTGTCAGATGCCCATACTGATCTTCCCTTGCTGTATGGTTGAAACCAAAATCATCAGGTATATCTTGATCTGCAAATCCAGATACAACATTTATATATGAATCTAGTACCCTAAATTCTTTGTTTTCTGTGTCATATTCTGGTCTTACTAACGCAATTTGTGCAGAATCTCCTAAAATAGAGAGTATCCACGCCTTTCTACTTATATCCAGTTTTTTGTCTCCTTTTGTCGAATTAAATATCTCAACTGTTTCTTGAATTGCATTAAGCAAATGAAAATTTGCAGCAACAATAAGCGCTCTATTTTCCCTTTTCTTTTGAATTTTCTTAGGATCGTCACCAAGTACCTGTTCTATTATTTTTCTACCAGAATCATTAATATCCGGCTTTAATATCAGCATTTGGTTGGTGTCTATAGACACCACTTCTATATCGTCAATTCTGGCAGGGCAACGTTTTCTAAACAAAAATTCGGGGAGGTTAGCGGCCTCTAGTTCTTCTTGTGTAGGCCAATCAAATTGAGCTTCTGATAAATTCACTTTTTTAAGCTGTGTCTGTTTATCTGCTATAACAGTTTTCTCGTCTCTTGTAGACAATTCGTAGACAGATATCTTTCCACTCGAAGAAACTTTTTCTTTCTCTCCTCTAGTGAGCGCTAGGATGCTTGAACCATATGTTGTGAATACCCTCCCATTTCTAGAAACTGTAATGTTTTGTTCATCACCTGCCTCTGGTGTGCTTATTGCTACATCTGCATTAATTTTTCCTGAATCAACTAGATCTATAAATCTTTTCAATGCTGTCTCATTCAAAAACACACCAGTTACGTTATAACTATTAGCTTCACGGTGATATTGGATAACTGCACCCTTATCCTCACCCATTATTGCATCTCCTATTTGTAGTGCTTTAAAAATATCTTCTTTCGAAAATCTATTATTAGAACTTGGCTTAAATTCAATAACAAAAGCTGGTGCTCTTCCAACACTTCTTACCATTTCTAAGTATCTTTTTCTTTCAGCTTCTAATATGTTGAATTGCTCTGCACTGCTATGATTAAGATCTTTACGAGAGGACTCCTGAGGTTTACTTTCATCAGGTGTGAATTTAGGATCAAAATCTTCCATACGCTGTTAATTCTATCTCAAGCACGACAATAAGACCAATATTATCTAAAAAGATGATCATATGATAAAAAGGTAGAAAATAAGATGAGTCCAGTTCAGATTTAATCTGATAAGGTTTTTAAGGTATAATATACATGTATTGAAAATTTTAGGGGTGTAGCTTAGTTGGTAGAGCGTCGGTCTCCAAAACCGAAGGTCGCAGGTTCGAATCCTGCCACCCCTGCCAGTTTTTATATTGTAATAACGGCCTTTTTTCTACCATCTCATTTATAATTTCTATTAATTTAATTATTCCGAAGGATATTATTCACTTGAATGAGTGCAATCCTTAGGTCACTTAAAGCTTGAGTGTGTTTACCAGAACTTAGGTAGTAGTCATTATTGACGGAATAAATAAATTTTAGATAACACAAAAAGGATAAGGATTTTAAGGCCGATAATTTTAAAAAGAATATGCTATCGAGTAAGGTAGGATTGTTTATTTCATTACGACCCGATGTTAAAATTTTCTCAGAAATCTTTAAAGCTTCTTTTTGAAGGCTATCAGGATCAAAAATTGCACCACCATACATCTTAATTTCTGCTTCCATATCAGCAGAGTGCTTTAGCAAACTTGCGGCTCTTTTAATTGCTGTTTCATAATTACTTATGCCAGTAAGCCCAAGTCCCTGTATAATATCTCCTCCCAGTTTGCCACCAAGGCTAAAAGTATTGTTTGCAAAGTCTTTAATCAAAGATTCATCTGGCATCGGTGTAAATGCTTTAACAGGACCTTTGAAATCTGGTCTTGAATATAGGTTATCGATAATACCTACATCTAATAAATTAGTAAGATATTCCTCCATTTGTACCATTTCTTCATTAGTTGTGTCACCAAATCCTCTTAAATAGCGTGGATGAACTGAATCAGCGATATCAAAAATCCCTCTAAATTGAGTATACAGATATCTTGTTACTTTATTAATTCTTAGCTTCTCCATTGCCTGTCTTTCCCATTCTTTGAGATCTCTGTAGCTTGTATAATTTGTTGTGCTAATTTCTAATTTACTATAATCCTCTTCTCTTCCAGGTCTATAGTTTCTTGGTTGATAATTATCGCTGGATGCAATCTTATCTAATCGCCTATTAATTTTCTGAACTTCATCTTCTGTTACAGCAATCACCTTTGCTTTCTCTCTTTGATAAAGAAGCACCTTCCAGTCATCTTCTGTTAATAGTTTCTCACCATAATTAAGAAACCCCCATAAATTAGATGCACTTTTATTTAGCCAAGGAACTAATTTCAACATATTAGGGTTCTTTTTTATCTCATTAAGTTTATATCCTTGAAGCTCAAGATGATGTGCTTCAACTATAGCTTGTAACTCCCAGAGCTGCCTAAGTAAACTTGAAAATGATATTCCTTCAGCACTATTATCATAAGGAGTAACAATTTTATTCTTATTTTTATCTACTACTTTTGAGATAAGCTGGATTGCCGGAGATGGGTTTTTCAACAACTCTTTTTCAATTCTATAAAGTAATTCATATAGACCTAAATGAGAAGTTGCTAGATCTTTTGAGCCTGGAAAATCTTCCCCAGATGGTTGAACAAACCAAATTGTAATTTCACCATTATCAACTAATTTTATTCCTGCTATAGAGGACTGTCTTTTTGGGTTAAAAACTACAAAATCAGCCTGATCTTTGTCTCCTACACTTTGTGGTAGTACAAGCTGATGCAAAAACCCAAAAGTCATACTGTCAGTATTTAAGCGTGAAGTATCGTGGTCATAAATACTTCTTGCAAAAAAGTTCAAATGTCTTTCACTAAAAGGACTAAATCTATGGTAAGTCTTAACATCGGAATTCCCTAGATACACTTGCCTTAAATAAAGGTTACCTGTCGATATCTTGTCTAATTCTAATACAGCCTCAGACCCTACTTCATTAATTCGCTTGTCAGCTTCTGCAATTGGAGTTTCAGTGGCATAAATGTGTTTATTTGGATCTGTTCTAAGGGTAATCGTTCCATAATCAATTATGATAGCACCAAATGGTTTTAAATCACGGTCTTTGACCTCAGAATCTGGTATTACTCTAAAATTTGTATGATGATTATTCTCTGACTCCAACACATCCTATATTATAGGATACCACTGTTTTAAAAGCCACTAACAACATGGTATATTATAGGAATTGAGACAGAAAATTTAGACGATGTATGGTCTCAAACTGAAACTACAGAAAAAAATGACCAAGAATTAAAAAATTTCTTGGAACATCTTGAAGAGGAAAACAGAAGATATGATCAACTGTTGGCGGAAAGATTGGGAGTAAAAACTTCAAAAGACATTAAACGAAGTGATATAGAAAGAGCTGAAATCGAATATCCAATTCTATTGCGGACATGCTTAGATATTAGAAGATTAGTATATAAAATAAGAGGTTTTAAATGGTCAAATGATAATGAAAAGCACATTGAATTTGGATATTGGGTTCCCGACCTCAATGATGAAAAAAACCAAGAGTCTCAAACACCAGAAAGTACCACCGCTACAGAAGTAATGAATAATATTCTTAAAACCCTCGGTGTAGAACCTTCAAACATAGTTACACTACTACATCAACCTGATGTAAGAATTCAAGAAGGAAACCTACTCAAAGTTCTCCCTAACAGCAAATCAGAAGAAAGAATACTAGAAAGTATACCAACAAAATTCCCTTCACTCACTACAAATGTATCCTCATATAAAACAGATTTTGGCAATGGTCGTGTTTCTGATAGTAAAACATTGATTATCAAACTTACTTCAAAAGTCTGATAAGAAAATTCTTCAATAATCTTTCCTATTTCATTATAATTTTAGACTAGATATAGCCACCTAAATACAAACCCGCAAGGATGGTTACAACTACAAAAAAGGTGAATATAAAAATAAATAGCAAAAATAGAAAAAATACAACCAAGTTATAAGTAAATATTTTACCTTTCAAAGTATTATGATTCCAAATTTTAATTTACACCATAATAACAATTCTGTTATCATAAAAACTGTAAACAATGATGAGACTGCCTATAATTACAATTATCCTCCTTTTCTTCGTTGCTTTTATTCCCATTAAAATCACTAAAGGTCACTTTGTTCAATCAGAAGACGAAATAGAAGTTACACTTCATATTAATCCAGATGATAACCCAATCATCGGAGAACCTGCAAAAATATATTTTCAATTCGACGATCCCGAAAACATTATAGCCCCCCAAACGTGCAACTGTATGGTTTCTATATTTCTTAATAACGAGGAACTTATTTCACAATCTCTTTTTTTAGAAAACGAACAAACGGGATTTGATACTCCAAGCTTGACTTTTGTGTTTCCTGAAAAAGGTCTTTACCAAATAAAAGTTACCGGAAGTCCAATAAATAACGAAGACTTTAGCGGATTTGCATCAGAGTATAGTTTGAGAATTTCCCGCGAACCAGAAAACTCCATCCCCTTCTTAAACACTATTAGTGACACCAAATCCTTAAAAACCATTGTTGTTTATCTTTTTACCATTATGATTGTTATTTTAATTGCAAATAAAATGATTAATAAAAAAAGAAATATCAATGAATAAAGGAGGTGAATGTTATTAAAAAATTTATTGTAATTTTATTTACTGCTTTATTTTTTGTTACTGCAACTACTGCTTCAGCACATGTTGTAGTCAAACCTGATAGTGTTGGAGTCGCTCAAAGAGTAAATTTTACAGTCAGTGTCCCTACTGAAAAAGAAATACCAACCGTAAAAGTAAGACTGTTAATCCCAGAAGGTCTAAGAAATGTAAGACCTTTAGTAAAACCAGACTGGGACATTGAATTGGTAAAAGAAGAGACTGAAGTTGGTTCAGAAGAAAGTGGAGTTGTTACTGAAATAATTTGGACAGGAGGTTCGATTCCACTAGATCACAAAGATGAATTTGCTTTTAGTGCTCAAGCACCTGACACAGAAGATCAGTTAATATGGAAAGCCTATCAAACATATTCAGATGGCACTGTTGTAGCTTGGGAAATCAACCCAAATGAAAATCTGACAGATTTTTCAGAATCTGGACCTTATTCAACAACTACAGTGGTTGATGATCTAACGAATAAAGGCACATTTTCAACTTGGTTAACATCTGAAAAAGCATTTTCATTTTCTTTAGCATCTTTAGTAATTTCAACAATATCACTAGTTTTAGTGCTTTCAAGAAAAAGAAAGTAAACAGACTTAGAGTAGATAAATAGACTGCTCTATCAATCAAAGAAAAAACCTATGGAAACTTTAAAGAAAATAATTATTTCAATGGTGCTTTTTGTTGTTTACGGATATTATGTATCTAGATCTAAATTGGATTTGCCAAAAAACACAAACCCATTATTTCTTAATGCAGAAAGTACTAGTACAAATTTAAACAATTCTTATATTGTTCATGATAGTTTTACTTATAATGACGGTGAATACCTAGGCAAAGTAGTTGATGCATTGTATGGTCAAGTTCAAGTAAAGGTTGATATAAGTGGCGGCAAAATTGAAAACATTGAATTTTTAAAATATCCAGACCACCATTCATACTCAAGACAAATAAACCCTGAAGCCACCTCAATATTGACGACAGAAGCACTAGAAATTCAAAGTGCAGAAGTTGATATAGTAACTGGTGCCACACAAACTAGTAAAGGCTTTATCGAGTCGATGCAATCTGCTTTAGATGAAGCAAAATCCTAACATGAAACTTACAAAATTATTAATGGGAATGCCAATTACAATTGAAATTCAGGAGGAAAGCGTTGATAAGAAAATCTTTGACAAGGTTTTTGACTACTTCAAATGGGTAGACAAGACTTTTAGCCCATACAAAGACTCAAGCGAGGTTAGTAAATTAAACAACAATCCAGGCTTTAAAATTAGTAGCCATATGGAAGAAATCCTAAACTTATCTAACATTACTTTTAACCAAACAAATGGATACTTTCGCGTACATATAAATGGTAAATTTGATCCATCTGGAATCGTTAAGGGTTGGTCTATCCAAAATGCTGCAAAAATATTATTAAATAAAGGTTATAAAAATTTTTACGTAGATGCAGGTGGCGACATTCAGACATCAGGTTTTAACCACTCAGGTTCAAAATGGAAAGTAGGTATTAGAAACCCATTTGACACAAAGACGATTGTAAAGATCGTTCATTTGCATGATTCAGCGGTAGCCACATCTGGAAATTACTTTCGCGGAGAACATATATTTAATCCCTATTCTCGTAAAAACGACAACAACAATCTGGTAAGTTTAACCGTAGTAGGTCCGAATATTTTTGATGCTGATCGTTTTGCAACCGCAGCATATGCCATGGGTAAAGAGTCACTTAATTTTATAGATCGTATCTCTGATTACGAAGCTTTTGCAATATTTGAAGATAGAAAAGTTTTGTACACTAATGGATTCAAAAAATACACAACCTCATGATAAAAATTATTGATGATTTTCTTAATAATATAACCATGTACAGACTGACTCTGTACGGACTAGGTTTACTTGCTGTTCTTTCTATTGTCTTTGGATTTTTAAACATTCTTCCCTATCCAGGCTTTTTGCTTATGTTTTCCCTTTTTTATATTCTTGTAGTATGTTGGCTTTCTAACATCTTTTTTTCAGAAGCTTTTGGTGTACCAACAAACCGCGAGTCAGTATATATAACTTCCTTAATATTATTTTTGATAATCACTCCTCCTTCTAATGTTTATCAACTAACAGTACTGTATTGGGCGGGGATATTAGCAATAGCTTCAAAATTTATATTTGTAATTAATAAAAAACATATTTTTAATCCAGTTGCAATTTCGTTGTTTATTTTAGGCATCACTATTAATTATGGCGTCAGTTGGTGGATTGGAAATCCAGTTATGTTCCCTGCACTTTTTGTAGTGGGTCTATTGATTGTAAGAAAGATTAGAAGATTTCATCTTGTAGCCGCGTTTTTTTGTGTAGCACTTCTAACAATAAGCATATTTACAATCAGATCTGGAACACAAAGTATTGATGTCCTGACAAGGACGATTTTGTCATCTTCGCTTGTTTTTGTTGGGTTTATAATGCTTACAGAACCACTTACCACTCCTCCGACTAAGCATGAACAAATCGTTTATGGCATATTAGTGGGTCTTCTTTTTGCACCTCGCATACATATTGGTAGTTTTTACTTTACTCCAGAAACTGCTTTAGTTTTTGGAAATATCTTTTCCTATTTAGTAAGCCCTAAAAAAAGACTTGTATTAAATTTAAAGGAAAAAATAAAACTATCAGATGAGATATATGATTTTTCTTTTGTACCGGATAGCAAGCTAAATTTTAAAGCTGGTCAGTATTTAGAATGGACTCTACCGCACAAAAACTCGGACGATAGAGGTTTAAGAAGGTATTTAACAATTGCCAGTTCGCCTTCGGAAGAGATCATGACTTTTGGTATTAAGATACCTAAAAATCCAAGCAGCTTCAAGAAGAAGCTTCTGGAATTGCAAGAAGGAGAAAAAATTTATGCAGGGCAATTGTCGGGAGATTTTACCTTACCCAAAAACAAAAGTGAAAAGCTTGTGTTTATAGCAGGTGGAATCGGAATTACTCCGTTTAGATCAATCTTGAAGCATCTGATAAATACAAATGAAACAAGGGACATTATACTTTTTTATACTTGCTCTGAGGCAGATAGTTTTGTATACCTTGATATTTTTAACCAAGCAAAAGAAAAGCTAGGAATTAAAACAGTACTTGTACTAACACACAAAGAAAATCTCCCTCAAGATTGGAATGGTGAAACTGGACACCTAACAGCTGAAATTATTCAAAAACACGCAAATGATTTTGATAAAAGAAAGTACTACATATCCGGACCACACAGCATGGTGGATTCATACAAGAGTTTACTACGTAAAATGAAAATACCTGGAAAAAATATAATCACTGATTATTTCCCGGGATATTAAGGTATGAGTAATTATCTAAGCTATTTCATTTCATCAACCTAAAATACTATTTGTTACTTGAAAGATCTCCTGAAACTACAAAATAATCAATTATCCATTGCTTTATCCTATGGTGTTTTGATTTAATCCCGCCTACTGTGTTCTCTAGTACATATGCAATCTCTTTATCTGGCAAACCTGCAAAATATTTTAAAAATATTAGAGTCTTCTCATCCTCCTCTAAAGAATTAATAGCACTAATTAGTGTATTAAGATATTTCTCTTTGTCTACACCTGAATCTTTACTACTAACTTTAAATAAGTTTTGGACACTAGGATCATCGATATCAACACTCATCAAATATCTGTCACTTCTTTCTTGATCCCTATAATACCTAGAAATTTTGCTTTTAGCTATTTTGTACAACCACGCCCTTCTTAAAATATTTTCATCGTATCCTGGATTAGGAACAAAATTTCCATATGTATTATATGCAGACTCAAAAACCTGACTTGTAACATCTTCTGCATCTTGACTATTAGGAAGATGAAATCGAACATAATTAAGAATTCTCTGATGATATTGATCAAATATTTCTTCAAACTCCCTTTCCTTTTCTCCTTGTAGTTCTGGATAAACTCTTCTTGTTTCAATTTTCTTTTTTACTGCGTAACCTACTCCTACTGCTGCTAGTGTAAAAACAATTGCACCTGCTATTTTTTTTGGGGTTAATTTAAGATGATATTTTTCTAAGACTTTGGTGATTTTATTGTATTGTTCATTATCTACACGCAGCTCAACTGGTGTAGAAATTCCATTCTCCTCAAAAAAGATATTTATGGTTACAAAATCTTCTTTTAAGTTATCTGTCTCTTTATAGGATTCTTTCATTAGTTTTGTTCTTTTAGCAAAGGCAGTATATCCTAATAATGCTTTTATTTGAACAAGCTCAAGTTTGAAGTTTTTTGTGCTGGAACGTAAAAGTCTTGATTTAATACTTAAATTTTCTTAATTGCTTTTAAGACCGGCTACAAACATATGCATTTTACCGCTAACCGCCTGACCGTTTGTTGTCCCCAAAAATCCATTGGAACCGTCTTTTAAGACAGAGCCACAAGAAACGCCTTTAGCACAATGACCAATTTCTCCTCCGCCTTCGTGTCCAAAAATAACGGTATTGTTGTCCAAAACACTAGTAACTGCGTCTCGAACCTGTGAATATCTGGACTGATCTGGATGACCAGGGACATAAAATAAAACTTCCGGTGATCCACCTAACTCCGAAACAGTTTCTTGCACAATACGCTTGGATGCATTTACATCTCCTTCAGAGCCAAAAGTTTCACCAATACCTCTTGTCGCAATACTAAAGGATCCCTGTACTAAAACTGCAGTTATTGTTCCGGAATTGAAATTTTTGTTGGTTAGGCTTCCGCCATTTATATATGCACCTGATCCAATAATTTTAATTGAATCGGGAACTGGATCTCCAAAGGATTGCTTAAGTTCTGGCAAAATCCCTAAAAGGGTTAGTGAGTTGTCATCATAATGACCGGGACCAAATAAATGAATCAAATTTTTCTTGTTTTTATCTATATGCGGAACCAATAAATTAGCTAAATTCTTTCCTGCACCCAAATAATCCACTACATTATTTGAGTTTCTAATACTAGTACTTACAACCTGAACATTTTCTATATTTGTACCTCCGAAAGCAAATATGGAAATTGATCGATTATCATGAGGAACAAATTGCTCTCTTGTAAGTGAATTATAATTTGTACTGTTTGTTCCTGCACCTGCAAGCGGTATGCCTGATCCGAATGCGGCCTCAATCTTTTGTACTACTTCATTCCATGATCCGATATTATTATTTACTAATATAATTTTTGGAACTCCTTGCCCATAGGACGTTTTTGCTTCATTAATTGCTTCATCAATCATAGATGTTATTTTTTCGGACGACGGAAGTGTAGCTCCTGCACTTACAGCATGACCAGAAGACGCTTTTAATTTTGGATTGTCACTACTAGGTGACGAAGTTACTACTGGGGTCGGGTTAGGAGAATCAATAACGTAATTATTTAACCAAATTACATAATCAATCCCATCGACTTTACCATTTCCATCAAAATCACCTTTAGATGAACCAGCTGTTGTGTTTGTATCATAATTGACAAGCCAAACTACATAATCCAAACCGTCCACTATTTCATCTCCATTTGCATCACCTGGAATAGATGGAGTTGATGAAGGCGCTTGAGTTGGAACAGGTGTAGCATTTGGATCTGAAGGCTTGGCTTCAATAGCAGCTACAACGTTATCAATATAGTATAAATCACCAACAGGATATACAGGTGAGTCGAGGTACTTAACTAACTCTTCTCTAGATGCGTTTAAGATTTGTGCTTTTGCCTGAAATAAAGCATGAGTTTGTTGATACGCAGTCATGCCGCCTTCTCCTTGTTGTTCTCTATTTTGACCAACAAACCACAAAGGAGCTATTGATTCGTATTTGTTTACAGCTTCTTGAACTTTTGGTAAAGCATTTGTTCTCAAGTGATTTGAAAGTTCAGGAGATAGTTCCATAAAATTGTACGCAGTGACAAGTGACCAAAAATATCTATCTCCGACACTATTCCCTGTATTTGGTCTTAAATCATAGGTAAATGTTTGAGCTCTTAAGTTAAGCAGTCTATTTAATTCTGCTTGATGTGCTGAATAAGAACTGCTCGGCTCGCCCGCTAATTTTGCAAGTTCTATGTACCCTTTGTAACCGGTTATATAAGCATTGAATGCATGCGGGAAGGACTGTAGATCTGCGTCCGACATTGGAGTTGTTGATTTTAATTTGCTTTTTGCTGCAGCAAATATTTGCTTCGGATCACCTAATCCCGCCTCTGCATATTTCCACATAGCATAAAAATTTTGAGGTGGAATGACGTACCCTTTGAATGAAGAGTTAGTCGAAGGTCCAAGATTTTTAATCTTTTCGTACGTCAAAGGTAGAAAATCAAAACCTTCCCTGAATTTTCCATCTTTCCATCCAATATGTGAATATGTGTATGGTGGGAATTGATTGAACTCGCTTTGAATATAACTTTTTAACTGAGATTGCAGATTCGATGGCAGATAAGGTAACGCTTTGAGCAAAATATAAATCGTGTCACCGGGATTATGCCAATAATCTAATAAATTATCTCCCAACCAATTTCTTTGCGGGGAATCCAGGCTTCCTGAAATTCCATAGCCGGGTTTTAGATGGCCAGTAGCAATCATTTTTTGTACTTCCTCAGCAAGAATTGACTTTAGGGTGGACTCAGGAATTATATTTGATGAGGTAACAGGGTTTTTTATTGAACTTGATGATAAAACAGGTGCATTAGACCCCGCACCTCCAACTCCAAAAGCTACAAGTGCATTTGACCTAATAACATACATTTTGCCTTTATAAATTGCCGGTCCAACATTGTCACCGTGTTCATAGTACCAGACTCCGTGCTGTCCGTTAGAAAAATCCCATATGAATTTATAATGTTCTTTTTCATATCCTGAAGGCATTGATGGCGCAGGAGGATTTCCAACACCATGGACAAACCTCCATTGTCTTGTATTGTCTAAACTGGGGAAAGTTGTATTTGGTTTTGAAATATCCACAGCACCAATAAACCTGTCACAGCAAAGGTTCCAGTAAACATATCTACCTGCTCCTGAAATTCCTGCTGGTTCATCAGCAGGAAAATGACCGCTTTGCTGAGACATTCTTGAAAAAGGCAAACTAATATGAGGCGTACCAACCTTCCAGCCGACCGGAACCGTTGATGCAAAGGTGCTTGTATTTACCATAATCATATTCCTGAAATATGGAACTTGGTCAAATCCACTAACAACAGGAGGATAAATTGTTCCATGATCCTGAGTTGCACGAGCTATAGGTGCTGCATCTGGTCTTCCGTCATTGTCCAGATCATAATTTTCCTCACTACCACTGGCTTGGTTTAACACAAAAACAGTTCTAGTATCTCTATTTTCTTCATAATAGTCTAATATACTCTTACCCAGAGGGTTGTTTCGCAAATCTGCTGTAATTGTTCCATTCACCCAATCACCAGATTCTGTTCCCAACGTTCCTGCAACATATCCTGAACGGTCAGGATTTGTAAAAAGCCATTCATTTTCTAAATAAATATTACTATCACCAGAAAAATCAGTACTTGTATTCCTCTCATATTCGGTTTTTGTGAAGATTACTTTGTCCTTATAAACCACCGGCCACCATGAATACCAACCCATTGTTGGTAATTTTGTTTTCCAGGCAAGAGATCCGTTCGTATTTAAAGCATAAGCATGACCATCATTAGAACCAAAATATATTTTGCCGTTAGCGTACGCGGCAGAATGAAGAATCTGTCCCCCGGTTTTGTATTTCCACGCGAGGCTGCCGTTAGTATTTAGTGCATACATATGCTTATCGCGGCTGCCGATAAAAATTTTGTTTTCTGCAAATAATGGGCTTGTTTCGAATCCCCCATCTGCTGCAAATTCCCAAATTTTGTTCCCATTGCTCGCATTTACTGCATACACCTTTCTATCAAGACCACCAACATACAGCACTCCATTTGCATATGTCGGTGAATGACCCAATGGTAATTCTGTAGGAAACACCCACTTTTCGCTTCCATTTTCTGCGTCATAAGCATAAAGTCCTCGTGAAGTTGATACATAAACTTTACCTTCGGCTCCAACCACTTGTACTTTTTGCGGAATGTATGGAACAATTGGTCTCACCCATAGCTCGTCTAAATTTCCTGCTGAAGGTTCTTCTGATATCCAGCTTGTCCTTTGTGGATTAGCACCTGCTGTTGACCAAGGAGTGTCTTGAGATTGTGCAGAAACAGAAACTTGGTATTTAATATATATTCCATAAATTAATCCAGACAATACAAAAACAGAAATTATCAGTAAAATTAATTTTCTCATTATATAGAGTAGTTATTTAACCATATCACATAGTCTATTCCATCAACGTGTCCATTATTATTGAAGTCTCCTTTTGAAGCCCCATTTTGAGTATCAGTATCGTAATTAATTAACCATATCACATAGTCCAAACCATCTACAATTCCGTCTGCATTTGCATCTCCAGGAACAGATGGGATTGATGTCGGAGTAACTACATCATAATCTCCAATTCTGAATGCAGTATCAGTAGATAAGTTATTTACAAACACTGCTATTTGACCATTACTATCGCTAGTAATATTTTTTGTTGAAGAAATTGTGCCTGAATTTGTGTCCCATTCCTCTATTTTATAAGTTGAGTTAGGGGAAAAACCAGAAATTTTTACCTCTGAAGATTGAGGATTTATATTCACTCCATCTACTACGTTTTTCCAAGTATGGTCAATATTTTGCACCCAAATATGTGCTTTCTGATTTATCATATCTTTTTGCCCCCACACTCTTATATTTGCATTAGAAGAGATTGCTTCTGCATCTACATAATTACCGTTGTTTAGTGGTATGTCCTTTATAAAACGATAATAATTTCCGAATTTTGGTCTGTGATCATGAGATAATATCTCGTTTTTACCTTTTTTGTATATTTGATTCGTAAAACTTCCTCCTGCAAAAAAATGTTCAATCAATCCATTAGGGTTAATACCTCCCCAAATAAAATTATGCAGCCATACACCACTATCTTGATTAGAGGCAAAAGGATCGGATCCGGAGAATTGCCAGGCAACTTCACCACGAATAATTGGTTTTCCAGCACCGGTATTAAGCTTAGCTCCACGCAAATCACTTAATGTCTTTGTAAACAAAGCAGAATCAAAATATCCTTCTTCTCCCTCGTCTGCATATTCATGGATATCAGCATAATCAATATTTGGGTAATTCCCTGATGTATTCCTCCAAAAATGGTAAGGATATCCTCCACTAAAAAACGACGTTGTGACTAAGTGATCATTTGGATGATCATAATCGCACGCATTACTTGAATTAATCTCAAATACTCCACAGTGCATAAATTTTCCAAATTCATCAGCTAGAATCCAGTGAGGTCCATCTGTTGGTCCAGGAGGTCCTTCATTTAAAAGTTCCCATGAATGCACATTTTCTGAATATCCCCATCTTCCCTGCATGTATCTCCACCATGCCTTTTGCAACCAACGAACCTTTGTTTCTCCTGCCAACTCTCTACCGTTTCCATAAAAATAATTACTATCTTTTACATAAGCGAGTGTTCCGTCGCTTTTTATAGTTGTAAATATATAGTCATTTTTTTCTAGCATTACCATTTTTAGATAAACATCATGTTCTCCCGCTAATTCCAAAACTTTATCTAAGGCATATGCATCGCGCTGACTTACATAAGTATGGTGATCCAAATCAGGCTTGTAAATAATATTTGGTCCATAATTCCCTCCACCTAAATCTTCCTCCATCCAAATATTTTCAACAAATACATGTCCGCTTGATTGATTCTGAGGAGAATTTGATAGATTCTCTAAACTCAAATAAAGAAATTGGATAAAATCTTTGTCACCACTATTATAATACCCTTCCAGAATTCTCCATCCAGGATTTTCAGGGTCGGAATAATCGGTCCATGGATCGTTAGAAGTTCTTTGATACGTAGCAGCTAAAACAGTACCCATCCCTGGATAGTCGCATCTTTTTGTCTCATCTGTATCATGCCAAAGCCATCCACCTTCCTTCACAGTAAAACCATAGGGTTGCCCTGATACTTTTGGTCCTACAAATCCTTGTGCATTGTAACGAACTCTAATTCTATAATTTGTGTTTCTTTTGACAGTAACTGGCGCATTATTAAAACCTAATAATCTACATGGTGTAAATTTATACATCTGTCCATCTCCCGCAACAGTAGTATCGTAATTAAGCCACATAAAATAATCAGAACCGAAAATATCAGGGGGTGACGTTAAATTTGCATATGCCGTAAGCTGAGCATCGTTTCTTTGGATCAATCCCATTATTGCTTCATTTTTTATATGGGCACGATTTGGGGAAAACCAAGCACCGTATGCAGATCCATAAATTGATTTTTGTGAAATCCAAACTCTCGATAATTGAATACCATTTTCCCCCATCGCAGAGAATTCCTCGACATTACCCAATAATGGATTTATAAAATCAAGATTTCCTGCATTAAGATTAAAACCTAATGCAGGAAAGTAAGTTCCATCTTCGTGCTCAAAATACCTTACATCCTGTGAGCTTACTTTGACTGGACCATGATGCGAGGATTCAACCACATTAAAATTTACTTCAGAAGTTTGTACTGTTCCTTCATCATCCTCGGCATAAAGTTGGTATTTCCAACTACCTGTTTTGTTAGGTGAAAATCTTACTTTCCATTTATAAATTGCGGTTGGATAAAGCCAATCATTATTATTTTTTACCTCTCTCTCAAATTCTTGATAATAAAAAGCGGGCTGAATATGAGTTTTACCATCTGGATCTGTGAATTTAGCATTTACTGTTATACCCTGACCTGATTCCAATCCTAAAGGAGGATCTGGATCATATGGGAAAAACATGTTAGTTGCAACAGAATTTTCTATATCAAAAGTAATTTCTATTTTCTCAAATTTTGGTACTGATGAATTTGTGTAATCAGTCTTGTTATCTGTTATATTTTGTATTTCAAGCTGACCAGTTTGAGCTTTTGTCTGTTTTGTAATAAACAAGACTGGAAAGACTAACACTATAGCAACAAGAACAAATTTTTTCATTAATATAATTCATATTATTACTTTACAAACTAAAAGCAAAGTAGTTTGAAAATGAGTGAAACAAATTAAAACTTGACAACGATTTAACTCTTCAGTAGAGTGTTGGCTTATAAATGCTAAAAAAGCCTGCCATAGCATTAAGTGTTTTTTTAATACTCTTGTTTTTAGTTGCAAGCCCGGCTAAAGCTAGCCTTTTTGACTTTTCAGATTCTTCTTTTGTGACTTCAATAATTAATTCAATCAAAAGCAGGCTTACAAATATCTCTATAGACTCCATTAATAAAGAAAACTTTTCAACCACACCACCTAAGATTTTATCGGAAGCTAGTCCTCCAATCGCTACTCCATCGCAATCATCTTCCCCTGCTCCAGGTCCAAAACCAACTACTACTCCTACAATTAATCCTTCGACTAACCCAGCAACCAGTGCAAAAACATATATCATGCTTGCAATTAACAATTACAGACTCTCTCGAGGATTGAGCGAAGTGCAAATAGACCCTTATACTTGTGCTCTTGCTAAAACAAGAGCCCAAGAGATCTCACGTGAGTTTAACCATGATGGGTTCAAAAATAGGATTAATAATAATTTGCTTCCTTACCCAACTTATTCTGAGGTGACAGAAAACATTGCCTCTACTTCTGATTTCAAAAGAGTAGTTGATTTGTGGATTAATTCACCAGGGCATGCAGAAAATATGAGAAAAAATACTCCTTATGTCTGTGTTGAAAACTATGGAATGTATTACGTATACGAAGGATGGAGACCATAGATAATTTATTTTTTCACTTTAACAAAATAAATTAACCAAGTAGTTCTTTCACTCGTTGGTCTTTCTTTAAAATCTAAAATCTCAAAATTATTTCTCTTTAATACATCTCTGAACTCTTCATCACTATAATAAGTAAATAATCTAGTCTGTGTCCCTTCCATCTCAGGTTCATCTTTTTCTATTCTCTCACCTTGACCTTTTTTAATTGATATAAATCCTATGCCATCCTCCTTTACTACTGTATATATATTATTCAAAGCTTCATCAATTCTGTTTTTAGGAATATGAAGGAGTGTTGCTGAAGACCAAAAACCCTCAAAATTATTTTCGGGGAAATTTAATTCGTATAAAGACATTTTGATAAACTCAGCATTGGGGTTTACTTTTCTAGCTTCTCTCAGAAGTCCATCCGAAACATCTATACCTGTATAATCATAACCCAACTCCATTAATTCTTTCGCATCTCTTCCACTACCAGAACCAATTTCAAGTATCTTACCTGAAGGTAAAAGTTTATTAAAATTGCCCATTTCTTCCACCCAAAAACGAGGCGAAGAGTGCTCAGTTGCCCATTTTTCTGCATTTGTATTATATGTTTCTACTGTAATTTCTTCCTCTTTTGTTAACTTCATGTTATACAGTATACAACAAGCAAACATTCTCAAACTATATGAAAGTGAAATTTCAAACCTTTTCCTTACACAAGTCTTTCACAATTCTCAAAATTGATAACTTATAGTATAGGTGACGTGTTATGTATAATTATAGAATTACCTTTTTGAATATAACACTCCATATTAATCGTGGCCAAAATAGCAGAAGATATTAAGACTGATATCCAGATTTACAAGTCTTTGTTTGAAAACGTGGGTGAGCTTTGCCCGGACGTGATTTATATGCTTTCCAAAACCGGCCGTATAAACTATTTATCTCCATCCTTCGAGAAAGTAACTGGATGGAAATCACAAAAATGGATTGGAAAACATTTTAGGACGCTTGTACATCCCCATGACTTACCTAAGGCTCTAACTCATTTTATGTACAACCTGGCAGGGAAACCATCTTCGCCATATATTTTAAGAATAAAAAGCAAAAATGAAGGGTATCTACTTATTGAATTTAACAGTACTTTTATCAAAAAAAACGGACAAGTAGCAGGCACTGTGGGATTTGCTAAGAATCTAACAAAAGAAATAAAAACAGATGAAAGAAAAAAATCTTTAGCAGAAGCATCAAAACTCCTATCCTCTTCATTGGATTATGAGAAAACCCTAGGAAGTGCAGCAAAGCTAATAGTGCCACGATTAGCTAACTGGTGCACAATCTATCTTCTAGAAGATAATAAACTAAAAAAAATTGTAACTAAGACCTCTCATTCTAAGCTAAACAAGGACTTAGAAAAAATAATCTCAACACAAAAAAATATAGAAAAAAATATGAAATTCGGATCTTACCATGTAATAAAAACAAAAGAACCTCAGCTATACAAAAACCTCACACCACAACTAATCAAAGAAATGACAGGTATAAAAGAGTTTGGCAAATTAGTTAAAAAATACAATATCAAGTCTGCTATAGCAGTACCAATCATTTCCAGAAAAAAGGTTTTAGGAACAATCACATTTGCTTCGTTTCAAACTACTTATGAAGAGAATGATCTGGAATTTGCTATAGAAATAGGAAAACGTGCAGGTCACGCAATTGATAATTCTCAACTTTATAAAAACGCACAAGAAGAAATTGAAGCAAGAAAATTAATCACTAAAGAGCTAGAACAGTCAAAAGAACAACTAGAAGTAATCATAGAAAATATTGCTGATGGAATCACAGTTCAAAATAATAAAGGTGAATTAATTCTGGCAAATAAAGCAGCCGCAGAAATCAGCGGCTACTCTTCTGCTGAAAAAATGATCGAAAAACCCAATCAATGGCTCAAAAATTTCAAACTCAGAGACAGGAATGAGAAACCATATAACCTTAAGAATCTCCCGGAAAAAAGAGCTTTAAAAAAAGCCCTACCACAAGAAGATTTGATTCACTTAATCGATAAAAAAGGCCAGAAAGAAAATTGGTTGCATATAAAAGCAATGCCTGTGTACACAAGTAATGGGAAGATAAGAATGGTGGTAAACATCATTAGAGATGTTACAGAGGCAAAAATCATTGAAAAACAAAAAGATATTTTTATAAGCATGGCTAGTCATGAATTAAGAACCCCACTAACAAGTGTTAAGCTCTACTCCCAAGCACTTAAAGGAAAAATGGAAAAAAATAAAGATCTTAAACCTCTTTTTGAAAACATGAATTTACAGTTAAACAAAATAAACATTTTAATAGAAGATTTGTTAAATGTTTCTCGAATGAAAACAGGAAAACTTGAAATTAGAAAAAGACGATTTAATTTTGATAAGTTTGTAAGAACACTTGTAAATAATTTACAAGTAGTTAAAAAAACACATAAGTTTAAACTTGACAGTAACTACAAAGGAATGGTTTCTGCAGATAAAGATAGAATTGAGCAAGTTCTAGTAAATTTTATTACAAATGCAATTAAATACTCCCCTATAGAAAGTACAATTCATATTAAATCTGTAAAGGTAGGAGATAAACTAGTGGTATCTGTAAAGGATGTTGGATCAGGAATTGCCAAAAAGCACCAAGAGAAAATCTTTGAACAGTTTTATAGAGTAGATAATAATCATACTGCTACTTCTGGTTTAGGATTAGGACTTTTTATATCTAAAAAAATTATTGAAAAACACAAAGGGAAAATTTGGCTAAAAAGCAAACCCAGGGAAGGATCGACATTTTACTTCTCTTTACCAATTAAAAGTGAGTTGCCAGAAAATAATAATCTGTATATTAATAGCTGATACTAAATTTTTTTGTTTTGACAAAAAAGATTTTAACTGGATCTCAACTCTTCATAACTGCATAAACCACAAGTCTGTGAGAATAATCATTTAATTCAGGAATGTAATTCCCTGTACATGTAATTAGATTTAGCCGTTTCACATCTTTTTGACTGTAAACTTTTTGTATAGGAAAGTCTTTTTCTGGATAAACTTCTCTTTCTACAATTTCGAAAATCTTTATTTGACCTTTTGAATCAACTATTTTTATTTCATCTCCTAATTTGACATCACTTAATCTATAAAAAACACCAGGACTTCCATCCTCAATTTTATAATGACCTGCTAAAACTGCACTTCCTAATTCTCCAGGAGATGTACCGAACTTCCACCAACCTACGGTTGAATTATCAGATGGCACACCCATCCTGCCATCAGAAGTTTTCCCCTCTTCAATAACAGGGGCATTAAGCCCAATCTGTTCAATGATAACTTTTACAGGTATTTCTCTAGTTTTTTCTATTTCTTGAGATTCACTTGTGGCATCACTTGCTTTTACTTCCAAGTTATCAATATTCTTTTCTACAAATTCCGAAGTGTTGTTTTCTTTTATTTGTTTTTGTTCTTGATCTAAAAAATTATATGAAGTATTTGCCTGGACTTTTAAAAGCAGGACAGGTATCAAAAAAGCTAATGGCAGTACTTTAGCAAGTCTCACGGAAATGCATTGTACCACAAATTAAAATATATTCACTAAATACAATTTTAGTAAAAGGCTTTTGAAATTTAGAGAATAAATATCTCAACTAGAATCGATGATCTCCTCTAGCTCTGTATAAACTACTAACCTATCAACATAATTTTCTTCAGTCCGATCAAAAAAACCGCTACATGTAATGAGGTTTAAGCGACTTTTGTCTTTTTGAGCAAATACCTTCTCTATAGGAAAATTTTCATCGTTATAGATTGTTTTATCAGTTACTTTATATACATAAACTCGACCTTTTTTGTCTCTCACTCTTATTTCGTCACCAGTATTAAGATCTCTTAAATTAAAAAATATTCCGGCTCCACCTTCTCTTCTATCAATGTGTCCTGCCAAGACCATACTTCCCAACTCCCCCGGCTTTGCCCCATGTGTCCACCAGCCTGCTTTGTTTTCATCCTGAGGAACATCCATTCTGCCATCATCTGCTTTTCCAACATTTTCTATATCAACTACCAGAGATAGGGCTGGTATAAAAACTTGTTCTGGATGGTTTTGTTTTGTAGTGGTTTCAACGGCATTAACAGCATTTACATAAAAATTAGAAACTTTTATTTTTGCCTTTTGCCCGGCATTAAATCCAATAATAATTGAAATAACTATTACAATTATTGGAATTATATGAAGCAATTTTTTCATATTTTTAACTCTTGTTGGAAGGCGTCTTTTTTAAAGACGCCTTCCGTGATCTAAACTAGGTTTACAATGTACCAAAACCAGTTCTTGGTGCTGCATCTGGTACTTCATCGTCGTCTACTATAATCGTCGTATCGTCATCATCGTCATCTATTGTTGATGTTGGTGTCGATGTTGGTGTAGGAGAAGGAGTTGCTGTTTGTGCAAAAGCTACTCCAAAGGAAGCAACCAGAGCAAACATGGCAAGTGCTAGAACTGTTACTATATATTTTTTCATATTCTTCATCACCTCCTTTCAATTACATATTGGAGTATTTCAATCTAATGTAGGAGATTATGTTGCATGAAGTAAGAAACTAGTAAATGGCATGGATTATGTAATCTGGGCAAGGAATTATATCTTTTAACCTAAACTCTTCCAAAGATATCTTGAAGCGATTGTTCTATAAGGACTCCAGTTAGATGAAATTTTATTTATTACGTCTAAGTCTTCTCTTTCAACTTTATAATGCTTTGCCACAGCAGTTCTTAAACCCAAATCCCCAACCGAGAATATATCCTGACGATTAAGTGCATGCATTAAAAACATCTCTGCTGTCCATCTTCCCACACCTTTAATCTCAACAAGCTTTTTTATAGCATCTTCATCACTCATTTCTCTCATCTCTTCAAAGTCCAAATCTCCTTTTAAAACTGCATCTGAGATTCCTTTAATATATGCTATTTTGGAAAAGGAGAGACCACATTTTCTTAATTCCTCATCAGATAATGCCAAAATTGATCCAGGTTTAATGGGTTTTATCTGAACAAGGTCTATCACTCTTGAATAAATAGTATCAGCTGCTTTAGTAGACAATTGTTGACTAATAATTGATGATATTAAATCTTCATAAGGATCTACACTAGAATAACTCGCTAACGGATGGTTGGCTTTTATTATTTTAGCCATAATAGGATCTTTTTTTAAATGAATTTCAGCGTCAGCGTACAAATATTTCATAAAACTGATTATACTTTAAATTTAATTGAACATAACTATATTTATTCCCAAGTCTTTATCTCGGTCTGTGGTGATCTTAATTTTTTTGGAGTTAAAATTAACAGTAGAAAATTTAAGAACTTGAGGAAGAATTAAATCGGCAATCAACCCAATTACTGATGAAAAACTCATAATAATTCCCATAAAGGCTGCACTACCAAGAGAGGTTTGGATAAAATCCAGAACCCAGAAACTCAAGATTGCATCAGGAAGTAATACAAAAAAAGCACTAATGAGTATGTAACAATCCCATACCAACCAGTTAAACCAACTTTCCGAATATGGTTTCTAAGAATCATCATTAAATTTTATCTACTTTTAAGTAAACTTGCTATTTGTATCTCTCATAAAATACTTACACCTGCCTAACTCTTACTTAACTGATGTTATTTATAGTGATAACAGAAAGGAGGTGAAATTAATGGCAGATAAAAAATACGCAGTCGGACTTTTCAGTAATTACAAAGGTGCAAATAAAGCTGTAACGAAGTTAATTGATGAAATTGGTTATGAGGCAGATGATATTAGCATTTTTGGAAGAGAAGTTGAGATATCTGAATACACTACAAATACAAAAAACACAGAAGATGTGTCCGACGGAGCAGCTACAGGTGCAGCTATCGGTGGTATCGGAGGATTACTTGCTGGAATAGGTGCAATAACTATCCCCGGTATTGGTCCTGTGATCACTGCAGGTACTTTGGCTGCGGCTCTTGGAGCCACAGCACTAGGAGCAGCCGGTGGAGGTATAATCGGTGCTTTAGTTGATGCCGGCATACCCGACGACGATGCTCAATATTATGCAGAAGGCGTAAAACGAGGCGGCATCCTTGTAGCAGTAAAAGCTAACGGAAACACTGATGAAATTAACGAGATATTTAGGAAAAGCGGTGCTGTTGATATCGACAATTTCAGATCAGAACTTAAAGAGGGTGACTGGGAAGGATTTGACGAAGACACAGTACCAGATGCTAAATACCCGTCTTTATAACTTTAGTTGAACAATATCAGCCTGAGTATGACTCAGGCTGATTATTTAGAGATCATTAATTATCGTAATAACCGTTTCCATTACCGTTGTTTTCGATTCTAATTTCTAATACTTCCTCGGCTTTACTGATTGCCTCTTTATTATCCCCTAAATCAGGAATTACGTGATCTTTAATGTACATATCAACTAAATAAGGTCCGTTTGAATAATTCTTTTTAAATTCTTTTAATACGGTTATTAATGACTCAATAACTGTATCATCCACTTTTTCAGAATCTTTGATTACTTTTACTAAATCTGCCAAAAAATCTTCACGTAACGCAGGCTTTCCATATTCTGTCTTCCTACCCACGTAAGCTTGTAATGTCTCAAAACCCAAGACAGCAGCATTCATCGTTCTTCTGTTACCATCGTGTAACACAAACGCACTACCCTCTGAATCATCCTCGTGTACAAGTATTGGATAATTGTCGCGATTAAAATCTATTGGATCATACAAGTATTCTTTTCTTTCTTCGCTGTCCAATTCTTTTAAAATTTTCCCTGCTTCCACTGGTTTATAATCCACACTTTCTAATAACTCACCGATTTTCCCTCCAAACATCTTCACTCTTAGCCCTTCCAGGGGTACTTCTTCTAAACTCCACCTATATGCGTTTCCTCTTAGCATTCTGTAGTGTCCTTTAAGCATATATCCAGAAGATAAGCCTGCAATTAGTCTCCAAAATCTGTCTGCGTTGTACTGATTTCTGTATTGCCGCACATAATAACGTATATGATCATAAAACTCCTGTCTTGCTTCAGGAAACATTTTTATCATCTCTCTGATGACAAATTCTTCTGCAATATCAGCCGGATCCACATTTTCGCGAATTACCTTTGTTTGTACGGCAGCTGCCATATATACAAAGATACAATTAACCCGTAAGAGAACAGTAAATTTTAAGCTAAGAAGAAGTAATACACCACTTACATAATTTTTAGCAAAATTTCATCTTATTGTAAGTCTTATCATTTATTTTTATTTAATGGATAGTCTCTCTGCTATAGCCACGATAAATTTGTGGGAAGATAATATTTGGCTAGAAAGACGAGGATATTTATTTGACACTTTAAAAGAAAATGATTTAACCGCTGAAAAAGGAGTTATTTTATCACTTCAAGAGGTAAAACGAGTGAGTCACGACCCTTTACTTGAATTAGCTGAAGCACTTAATTTTAACAACAGTCATGTTTATTATTTCCCTACTATGGAGTCAGGTAACTATGGACTTGGTGTAATTTCCAATTTACCTGTAATAAGAGAAGAATTTCAAGCATTTAGTTTTGACATAAATGATCCTTATGAATTTGGACAACGTGGCATAGGAATGCTGGAATTTGAACTTAAACAGGGTAGAATGCACTTTGGAGTTACTCATCTATCTGTGAGTAGAAGAATGCAGTACATTCAGGGTCGTGAGTGCATAATTCAGTTAAAAAATTTTGCAGTGGATGGGATAAATGTAAGCGAGGACACAAAAGAAAAACTTAAAAATCTAAGATTGATAGACCTTTGTTCATACACAGATATGGCTTTAACTGGCGACTTTAATGCAAGTCCAGATACACCTCTCTATGAACTTTACACTAAAACAGGATTGCATGATCTGACCAAAAATATACAGAAAACCTGCCACTACACTTGGCCTTCTAGTATTGACTGGTTTATTGAAGTGCACAAAAAACATTGGGGTTCAGAACCTCCATATAATGTAAAGAGACTGCAAAGATGGATGGATTATATTTGGACATGTAAATTTGATCCTAAGGAAGTACGTTTACTAGGACAAAAACCAAGAAATAAGACCTATGTCTCAGATCATCTAATTCCTGTTGCCTATTTTTAGTCTTAATTTATTTATTACTAAATATAGTATATGGAAACATTTTTAGATATATTTATTTTAATGAAAGAAATAAAACAAAAAAATTTAGATCAGATACTAACGTACAATTTAATGGAAAACGGTATAGTTCCTGAGAGAATCCAAACAATAATCGATAATTTGGTAGAAGCACGCTTTACACCAAACAGAAATGTAGTTATGTCGTTTCAAGAAGTAAGAAAAGAAAAGTGGTTTGTGATGTGGCAAGTTGCACGAGCTTTGGGATTTGGTATTAAAAATAATCTTAGATTTTACCCTTCTAGAGGTCAAAATTATGGAAATGGTTTTATTACAAATATGGAAATATTAAGAGATAAAAACACCTTACTATCACCAGGAAACCCAGAAGCGATGGAACAAGGTGCAGCAATATTAGAAATTAATACACCAAATACTCCTACAATAATAGTCAATTTACACCTTACTTTTAGAAAAAATTATCAAATAGAGCAAGCAATGCAAGCAATTACTAGCCTGAAACAATTTATTATTGATAGTCTTTCTCCTCAAACAAGATGGGAAAACCAACATTTAGATCTTCTAACAACTGCTCAACTTTCTTTTGACAGTAATAGAAAAATATTACTTGTCGGCGATACAAACGGCTATGAAGATACTAAGGTTTTTCAATATTTTGAAAGCGAAGGCTTCGAAGATCTAACGAAACCACTAGAAAATGAAAGCAACCCTTCATGGCCTGTGGATATTAATTGGTATTTAGAAATAAATAAAAACCACTGGAAAAAGAATTCAGATGATCTTGGTTATGATATCTATGGTGAGGCAAGAAATGTCGATAAAATTTATGCTTTTGGGATAATCCCACTATCCATTGCCCGATTTGGAGATAAACCAGGTAAAAACGGATATTTTGGTTCAGATCATTTTGGTTATAAGGCTTTTTTTACTCAAAAACAAAACAGTAACATCAGCATTCCACATCCAAAAATTAGTCTTAAATACTTCTGAGTATTTTTAGAAAAAAGTTAACTTTTCCAAAAAATATGCTTCTGGTTTTTTATAAAGATCAGTGGTTTTGTAACAATTACTAATTTACGCAATCTTTGCAGAATAATTATTTGGGTTTTGTTCGCGCTTGGTGCTGTAAAGTTTTTCCACCACTATATACTTGTGATATTTGTTCATTTAAGTATTTTCATACCTTAAGATAGCTTGGTGTCATACAACCTAATTATTGAATTTATGAAGCAGTTTAGTAATATTTTCCATTTATGGATGAATATTTATAGTTTATATAATATTTTGAATCTAATTGTAATTTTTATTGCTTTAAGATTGAAACCGAAGAGCATAATCTCCTCCAAAAACTTCTTTCATCTCAGAAGCATATTTATGATCTACTGATACATTGGAAAATATATCATCAACCCCTAACATAAATTCAAAGGGTAACCGTGCCTCTATATATCCATTGTTTCTAACAAACATAATACTTGAATATTTTTGTTCTTCAGTACCCTTGTATACTGTTAATACAATGCGTTGACTCTCAATGTTTCTATCCCTCTCATCTAAGCGATTAAGTTGGTGCCAGGATTGATAAGAACGAATTAATAACTCTTGATTTTTTTCAAGTAAGTTAATTAATTCTAAAGTAGGTTTATCTAAATCAGCTTCGCAATTAAGGAAAAATGAGCATGCAGCTTGTAAAAACATTTTTTGATTGTCCTCTGTAGGATCCTTTTTTAAAACCTCAATAAGAGTATTTAATCTTTGTTTCCGCTCTTTAATAGATATTTCTTCTTTCCTTGAAGTTTGCAGTCTAGTAAAATCAGTTGAAGTAGCATAAACTGATTTTCCTCCGGCTTCTGTATTCCTCAAAGCCATACTCCACTATACATTAAGACTTTACCCACTGCAAGTTAATTTTACGACTGCCCCTTTTTACTATAGATACAATTTGATAAAATACATTTAATTAGTGTATTTGGAAGGAGGCGAAATTAATGGTTGTAGTCAAAAAGAAAAAAGGAGAATCAGTAGATAGATTAATATCAAGATTCAAGAAAAAAGTCCTCAATTCAGGGATTTTGTTTGAAGCTCGAGAAAGAGAGCGTCATACCAAAAAATCCGAAGAAAGAAAGGAAAGAAAAATGCGTCTTAAACATGAGCATGAACTAGAAAGACGCCGTGCAAAAAGAGAGCAACTATAAGGATTTCTTATTCAGTTTTACCTCACGTATTTTGATATAAATTGCAGTCTATGATATTTCGTTGGTCCATATTGCAAAAGGGCTTGACGGTGTTTTTTTGTGCCATAACCTTTGTTGTTATGCCAGTCAAAATGACTGCATCCGGATAATTTTGACAGCTCTATCATTTTTTGATCCCTTGTGACTTTTGCTATTATAGAAGCTGCTGCTATAGAAAAACTTTTCCCATCTCCCTTTGAGATTGGTGATTGCGTTATAGTAACAAGATTTGCATACCTGCTAAGAATTGTGTCAGATATTTCGAAGGCGTCTAAAAGCAGGTGGTCTGGGCGGATTTTATATGTATCGAGTAATTTTTGCACTGATCTTGCAAAAGCAGTCTGTGTGGATTTTGTTATTCCGATATTATTAATTTCCTCAGCACTCACCACTCCTACTGCATATCCCAATGCATGATTTTTTATCCATTCAAAGGCAATATTTCTTTTCTTCTCTGAAAGTTTTTTAGAATCATTAATTAATAATTTTGCATTTACATCAAAAATTGTGTGTGGAGCAAAAATAACACAACCTGCATATAGTGGTCCTGCAAAACAACCTCTTCCTACTTCATCTATTCCTGCAACTAATAGAGTACCTTTCTTCCAAAGTTGGTATTCCAAACTCAAATCAGGAAAACTCATATCCACTATCTTACCAAAATTTATTTTTATATACCTCTCTCAAGCGAGATTAGCTCAAAAGTGTTAAAAACCTTAGACTTTTCTAATTGATCACCTAATTTATAAAAATCCTGATCTATATCTATAATATTTTTGCAAATTATCATAAGCTCTAACCATAAATTGCTTTTACAATATTTTCTTATGTTGTCAAATAACAAAGTTCTATCTCTCTGAAAATAAACATTTGATTCTAATCCTAAAATCTCTGAGAAAAACGGATTATCAAACGAAAGTCTCCTTAGAGTTCCTATATTTCCTGGTGTAATGGAAAAATGATAATAAGGAAAAATTTCAAAAGCTTCCCTACTAAGGTTTTGTTTTCCTTCAATAGCATTCCAATAAATACTAGAAATCAGCATCTTGAATGTAAGAATTTGAGGTTCTAACTCTGCTAAAGGAGAAATCTTAAAAGAAGACCTCATTTCTAATAGAAGAATTCTATCGTTCTCTAGTACTTGCTTTGCATGTTTTATAAAATTTTCAGAATCTACTTTCTAAGCCTGCATTGAATACATAGTACAAATTACTAAAAAAATTCTTAATAAGAATAGCAGGGTTATTTGCCATCATAAGAAATCTCATATATATATGCTGATTAACATTTCACTTATAGAAATTTTTCTACTAAAAGGATTCCTTTCGACCTTAAAACCAGTCATCTTATGGGGTAAAATACCACATCAATTACACCAATTCAATTTCCTGAAGCAACTTGTCTTGATCTTCAAAAGGGAAACTTTCTGGATAATACTCAATTAACTTTTGAGCTATCACATACAAATACTGACTTGCTGTATGCCTATCTAGCATTCCAAGGACAATTGCAGATCTCCAGCGTTGATTTCTGCTAACTAATAAATTAGCAGCATCAACCGGCTGCCATCCCGCTTCAGCAAATTCTTCTACTGCTAATCTATACTGCTCATTTTGATCAAGCTTTGGATCGTCGTATTCTTTTTCAATTTCAACCAAATAACCAGATTCTCCTACTCCTCTTACATTTTCAATTTTAGATATTGCTTCAAGAACTAATGTATGGAGATATTTATAAGCTTTTTCAGATACAGGCTTCGGTTTTCTTTTTTCATCATTCTGATCAACTAGCTGATTGCCTGTTTCTTGTCGTCTTTTTGAAGGTTTTTGTATTGGCAGATCAATGTCTTCTGCGTCTTCCTCCACAGATCTTATACTAACTTTTGCTTCAATTGTTATTATATATGTTTTACTCTCTGCTGATGGCATAATATCTATAATATCACAAAAGGGGGTGTCCTTTAACCTAAATCTTTTCCATCTTTAAATAAAAATTAAATTTTCAATTGTAAAATTCCCATCTATCTGGTACAATTTGCTGTGTGGATAAAGTATTTAATTATCTCACAGATGTTAGATTAGAACTCTCCAAGGTTGTCTGGCCAAGCAAAGAAGAAGTTGTTAGGCTAACCTTGACAGTTATAATCGTTACAGCAATAGTATCAGGATATATTGGTGCATTGGACTATATATTTGTTAGATTGCTCGAACTGTTTATTTCAGCTTAACAAAATTTGTCCGAATATAATTAATTTAAAATGGCAGACGAAAACCAAATACAAACTAACCAAGCTGACATATCAGAAAAAGGTACAGGAGGCAAAAAAGTACAAGGTCATATTGTCATTAATGACAAAAATGACCCAAAAGCAAAATGGTATGTTGTTCATACAATGAGCGGTCACGAAGGTCGTGTTGCCTCTACTCTAAAACAGAGAGTTGAAACATCTGGATTTGAGGATAGAGTTTTTGAAATTTTAGTTCCTACACAAGATAGAGTGGTAATTCGTGGTGGTAAAAAAGCTACAGTAAAAGAAAAGATTTTGCCAGGATACATTTTGGTTAAAGCAATTTTAGATGATCAAACATATACAACAGTCCGAACAACTCCAGGGATAACAGCATTTGCAGGTATCGGTAATAAACCTTCTCCTTTAAACGAAAAGGAAGTTGAAAATATAATGAATTTTATTTCCACTCCTGCAAAGAGATTTAAAACTAAATTCTCTATTGGTGAGGCAGTTAAAATTGTAGACGGTCCATTCTCAGACTTCTTGGGTACAATTAATGAATTAGACGAAGAGAAAGGAAAAGTTAAGGTACTTGTTTCTATTTTTGGAAGAGAAACCCCTGTAGAATTAGACTTCCTCCAGATACAAAAGGTTTAAAATTAAAAACTAAAAAGACCTGAATTATTGAAAGGAACTATCCTTAATTCTAAAATTTATTCTATTATTATACTTTTTATACCTTATTTTGAAGAACTCCATCTACCACCAATAGGAGTTCTTTGAGGAGTCTTACCGGACTTGTATTAACTTCCCAAGCAAGTCCTTCATTATTAGTTCTCTCTAAGATTCTTCTTCCTTCAACTTTTGAAGCTTCCTCCAAAGCCTTTCTTTCATACTCTCCTAATAACAGTGGATACACATACTCTTCCACACTTTTTCCAAAATAATGATCAAATTCGTGTGGTGGAATATATCTACCTTGAGTTCTTTCCTCTGCCTCTCTTCTTGCCTCCATAGCACAAAGCCTCAATTTATTGGCAAGCATTTGCCGTCTGTTTTGTGCGTAATCCGGCAGTGTATTGAGTAATTTAGTGTATGCAGGACCAAGCACTCTCACAACTGTGTTATTTCCTCCTGCTTCTGCATTTGTTTCATTATTTATAGCTGTATCAAGTGCTAAAATAATCTCTTGTGCTGTTTCGATTGGTGGTTTTTCTGCTTGAGAATCCATAATATGTTATTTTAGCATATTTATTTTTTACTTAAATGTTAGGAGTTTTCCTCTGATATAGAAAGGTTGTTCCCTTTACTAAAAGTACTTATAATCCTTGATTCTTTACAGTTTTATTTTCTATTACCAACTATCTTCAGAGAAACCTAGTAGAAAAAGATTAAAAACCAAAAAAACCTGAATTATTAAGCCATTCTAAATCAGGATGATCTGGTTTTTTATCTTTAGCTCGGTTGTAAGAATTGTTTAACTCTCTAATTTGCCCCACATCCGTAACAGCAGGATATTCAATGTTTACATTTTCTTTAGAAAACTGTGCTGCAAATTCACTAGCTATTACTCTGCTAGCTTCAAGAAATAACTTCAATTTTTCTTTTAGATGGGGGTCCTCTGTCGACAAATAAAGACGATCCGTCTCATTAGTTACGTTTATAAACATCCCTGGCTTACCGGGAAAATATCCGCCTCCAAAAAAATCACCTTCTTCAGAAAAATACTCACTGTTTGATTGAAGTACTGTTTCCCACTGATTATCAGGACCCAAATCTAATTCAAGGTCTAATTCTACCCCATTTGAAGTTAGCTTAAATGGTAATACTTTTCTATTAATATTTGTTTCTTTGTCAAGAACATCAGTCATGCCTTCCATTTTTATAGATATATTCTCTTCCTCAAGTTTTTTAGCAACTTTGGCAAAAGCATTTGGAACATCTTCATCTAGGTTAAAATATCCAGCTTTTGTACTATCAAAAAGGAAAAACATCGGTAACAGTAATCTTTTATTTTGTAAAACCTCATCTAGATGCATCCTTCCAACAGTAAAATATCCACCCCAGCTCTTAGGAGCAGGCACTCTTTCTTCCATAGGACCAAACAAAACGTTTTCCAAAGAAAATATATAACCAGGATAACGAAAATTTCCTGTGGCTCCAGACGCAATCAAATAATCACCAGTACCAGAGAGCATTGTCAAAATATATTTATCATCATCGTCCACAAAATCGTCTTCTTCAGATTCTTCATACAAATCCTCAATTGCTTCCCTTACAAGCTCATCAGCAAACTCCAACAAGGTATCTATGGTAGAACCAAGTGAATCCTCATTCTCTTTATCACCATCTTCTACTATCGGTTGGTTTTTTGAAATTTCAGAGTTACTATCCATGATTATATTTTATACCCTATCTTGAAAAAATTTACCATCAAAAGAAGATCCTTGAGCCGGTCAATTATTATCAATATCGTCTTTTTTTTGTAATTCTGACCAAATACCCAAAAGTAAACTTTGTGCAGCGTGATCCACATTGTCATCTTTTACATATTCTGGTCTGAATGCAGCTTCTGATAATACTCGTAGCAGTTTATCTGGATCATGTAAAATTTCATTAATCGTCCACTTTCTTCCCCCTTCTTGAGGAGTATTTACTCTTCTTTTTATTTCTTGTAGAAATATCAAAAATGCAGCAGTAGTTACTTCTCTTTGCCTTAGATATTCCTCATCAGTTGGAAATCTTTCTTTTCTTTTAAAAATTCTTTCTAACATCATTATCCCTTTTTAGATATTTATATTTGAATACTATATGTATTGTTCTCAATAAGCTCAGCTGCGAAATCTCTATACATAGGTCCGGGATTTGTGTTTGTAATTAAATTTAAAGTCTTATTCTGAGTAACAAAATACATAACAACAGGGAAACGTGGCATTTCTGCCTTTGCACTTATGATTTCAGAAAAAAACGATGGTGGATATTTCCCTTTCCGACCAATACTAAATAGTTCACAAAGTCTCTTCTTGGCTTTTTCGGTACAATCGTCCTCCGGATAGTCAACTCGCACAACAACAGAAGCAGTCATATGAGGAAATACTCCTCTTGAAAGATTATAAACTTCTGCAGAAAGTAAGTGAGTCAAATTTTCCGGATATTTATCTGCCGATGGTATATACAGTCTTTGTTTATCGTTTAAGCTACTTGAGTATTGGTCAACAAACTGAGTATAGCTATCAACACCACGACCTTCGAGTAAATTCCTTTTAGATAACAACAAAATGTCATGTGCTATAGTATCAATATAGCCTTCCTCAGCAGTGTTTGGATTTGGTAACAAATAATCACCAACTATAGCTTTTTTCCTTTTTAAAAAATTTAAAACATGCTTCTCAGCTTTAAAAAGCGTCAAACTACTTGACTTTGACAAACGTACACAGACATTTAAAGGATACGAGCTCATCCATAAAGAAGTCACGACCATAGTCTGTCTGGCGTTCCAAACTCGAATAAAAGCGAGTTAATTCAGAATCTAAGTAGGACAACTCCCTCTCAACACCAATGTTATTTATTATATCTTTCTTCATAAGTTTGTTTCATTACTTTTATTTTACTCAGATAAGTTCCAGCCTAATGAGTGTACTTTTTTAATTCGTCCTTCCCGCCATTGACAAGTAATTGCGGGTATAAAGTTGCTTCCTACTCCGACAAACACAGGAATAACTGGAAATTCAGGAAAATTTTTAGTCCAATAAAGTATCGAATCTTTAGGGCTGTAATCAGAATAAAAACCAATATTTAAATAATGTTCTAAATCCTGCTGTCGACTTACTCCTTCTCCATTGTCTGTGAGGTTTATAATTGCGTAAGGGACTACTTTTGGCAACATAGCTTGTGATAAATCAAATACTTTTCTTGATAGTGTTGGCTTAGGGCGGGTTCTCCCTGTTTCTGCTTCAATTTTACGTATCAGTTCCTCCCTGCTTTTTAAATCGTTGCTTAAACTAATAAGTTCTGCACAGTATTCCTCATATGATTTTTGATTTCTACGTTTCAACAACCTTGCCTCTGCTTCTAGCAGCAGTTGTATAGCAGGTTTTTCAGCTGTTAAGTTGTTGTCTGGAATTTCAAATCGAAACGCTTCTATAGATTTATTTTCATTAAGAGAGTAAATTATTTGGTCAATTACAATTTGTTGCCATTCTCCTCTAAATCGCTCTGGTAAACTAAGTATTAAACCTGCTCCATCCACTCCACCAAAATAATTTGGATTAGCAGCATCTGAGGCTTAATGAACTATTCTGCCGACAGATAGCGATATTTCACTATCATCTTTTTCTGACCATGGATGGTTATACCTTTCTTCTATCATAATTCATTAGATTCTCATAAATAAGACAGTTCATTTCTATTTTTTAGCTCTTTACTCATAATTACAGTATTTTTATCTTTGATAATATCTATATCTATCAATAAAATTGACAAATTGAATCAATTATTTATTTTTGCTCGGCTTGTATCCTTTCTAAATCTTGTCTAAGTTGTCTGATTTGCTTAGCTGCCCCAAGCTGATCAACCCCTGAATTTAACAGTTGTAGGTTTAACTCATATAATTGTTCTTCTGGTTTTATATACTCATACATCCCCTTACTAGTATTATAAGTTATTCCTGATAGCTTCATAGCCAACTCCTTTTTCATAACTTGTGCCCAAGGGGGTAATTGATTTATTTCTTTCTGGTCTCTGAACACCACGGTAGTTCCCCCATCATTATTTGTTACAAGTTCTGCAGCTGGTTCAACTTCCCTCATATAGAGAGAGATTAAGTCAGGATCACAAGATCGTCGTTCCATCTTTTATCCCCCTCCTTTTGACAATTCTATTAGCAATAATTACATTCAATCTTTGTTCACAACAAATTCGCTATCAATCACAATCGAACCAGGTGCGCATAGACTAAATTTGGCCAACATCCAATTCATTAATTCTTCCGCTTCCTGACGTTCAAATCCAGTCATTTCCATTAGATCTTCTACTTCGAAATGATCACTAGAATTTCCTTCTTCATCAGGAAAACTTCTGGATACAATATCCCTTACAACATTCTTTACTCGGGGATCGGCAGAAGAATCTTTCATCATCCATACCAACGAAAAGCAAACTTGATCACCAAATTCAATAATTGGATCGAGATCTCTAATTGCATTTTCTACACCCTCTGGATTATTTCTACAATCTCTTTCTATTTCTAACATTTTGTCACGAATTGGAAATTCTGTTGGTGGTGAAGTCTCGTAACGAAAACAGTGAAGGATCGTCCCCATACGTTTCTGTGCTCTTGCTGAGCGTAGTGGGTCACCACTTATGTTTGCCTCCGTTAACCAGCGATCAAAAAATTTCATCAGAGTCGGAATAACTCTTCTGGGTGGGTCTCCTCTCTCACCAGTTACCCATTGTGCGAAATTTTGTAAATTTTTATAACTTCCAGATTGAGATGCGTTTGACCCCATGACTTCAACTATGTTATTAATGTGTGCAGCAAACCTTTTTTCAGGAGAAACGTCTGTCTGTAATTCTACTTGCGGATAATTCACACGAATGAACGGAGCCAAATGATCCATCATTGCTCCTTTAAACCCTTCTACAGTCAAAATTACTTCTTGTCCTTCTTCGGAATCTTGTCTTTCTGCTTTTGACATATTTTTAACTTAAAAAAACAACCTGATATTCTGAGTTATCTCGCATGATTTTCTTCATCAGTAGTGAAAGAATCGGCAGTGTTGGCAAAAGATACTTCAACACGCTCTGTATCTTTTCGTCTTTCCATATTCAACATTATAGGGCAATGGTGATATAATATCTGGACGTTAAATGGACAAAATACCCACAACTACATTCACCTGGAGTCCAGATACAGAAGTAGACAGAGTGCTGGTTACAGCACGGTCAATTTACAATAATTTCTATCCGGACAATAAATTTGTCATTCTTCCCAATCTAGATAGCCCGGGAGATGCTTCACGAGTAGTATTTCCGGATCTTGAGTACAGCAAAATCGACAATTTCTGGGAAAATATCGGAATACTTAAAAATGATATCCCAATAAAAGCCCCACCAGATCTTTTTCGTAAACTTAATAAACTTCTTAAACCACAAATTAAAAATATAGATAATAAACTCGTTAAATCAAAAAATACTCAATGGAATAAAAAGCACTATGAATATTGGCAATTTATCGAAAGTATTTTCCCAAATGAAATTAAGATTATCGAGAGCATCGAAGTAAGAATGACAAATTACGGTACTATATCATCAATATCCTTGATCAAAGGTGACAAACCGCAAAAGCTGGTGGTTTATCTCAGGCAGGATGCAAATATCTCCCACATTGCCTCCTCTATAATAATTAAAATTTTACTTCATCACACTTCTTTTGAAAAATACAGTTGGCGAGAAAGAATGGGAATTGCAGACTTTCTTATGAACAACACAAAACTAAAAGACCTATTTCCAGATCATCAACATATTATAAATGCTCTTGATAATGTCAAAGATAATAATTTCAACAAAAGCAAAGTATATTTAAACAAACTTAACGTTAAATTCAAAGTAAAGCCTCTAGGACTAATTGATAATAAAATTTATAGTAACGGAGCCAACATCGAGTCAATTTTTACAAAAAGAGAAAAAAGAATAATGAAAGAGCTATTGCATCATCAAAAAATAATTGGCTTTGATGAGGTTGCAGATATTCTATGGAGAAACGAAGAAGACTACTCTCTCTGGGCAATGAATAAGGCAATGCAAAGAATCAGAAAAAAATTAGTAGAGATAGGTTTACCTGAAAATTCACTCGTAACAAAAAGAAAACAAGGTTATTATTTAAACATTTGATATTTTGTTACAATTACTTTGCTTTCTTCTGTGAGTGATACTTTTCTAGGAGACATAGATCTAATAAAATCAAGTTGCTGAGAATTTGTTTGTAATTTGCCGGAAAAAGTAATTTGGGCAACAGGAGCAGTTTTACAGTTTAATACAACTTTTCCATCTTCTTTTTTGGAAACCTCTTCAACTCTGGCTATTTCTATCAAAGCCGGTACATAGCCTTTACTATTAAAGCTAGATGCTTCATATAACCATAAAAGAAACATATATTGATCTTCTCTGAATCTTTCATCAGCACCCTTAATCACTAATTCTTCAACCAAAGGTTTAAATAACTCAGATTTTGGTCTATCCCAAAAATCATATTCTTTAACTTGCTTTTCAATGTCATTTTCACTGTAAAATTTGGCTACTTTAGAAGCAATCTCCAAACCTTCATCTTGCATTCTGTTAACATCATTAGAAACAAGCTGATTATCCAAATAAACAAAGGCTGTAATTACGTTTAAATTAAATGCAATACGATTTTGCTCTGTGATCTTTTGTCTATTTATTCTTTTCTCAACCATTGATTTTTACAGGCACTTCTATGTACCATTCCTCTTTATCAGACTCATACGAAAGTTTATATTGTTTTTGTTCTCTTTGTAACGAAAACCCCAATCCTTCTACATATTCTTTGTTACCAAAATAACTTTTACGCGTTGGTTTTACTATTAGTGCCCTGGTCACGCTCAGATCCTTCGTAAATTTTTCAAGCATTTTACTAGTTGTAGATCCTGCAAATTCTTCTCCATATAAATAAAGATGAGGCATTATTTTTGTACTCTGGGTATACGCATATGCTGTTGAAGTACTTTCTTTGTAATTTCCAATATCTGATAGTTCTTCTGTAGTTACTGCCACATCAAATCCCACTGTTGTGCCAATCATATTAAATCTAACACTTATTGGACGAGAAAACTTTTTTGAATCTTTTACTACTCCTGAATAGCTTACGCTCATTGGTTTAGCTAATAATACTCCGTCAAGTTTTTCAAGTTTTCTTTCAACAACTATCAGACCTAATGAATTGGAAAGATCTTGTTTTAATCTATCTGCTTCTGATACATAACCTGCGAATACAATGGGGAGTACATCTCTATGCATAACTGCCTGCCAATGCAAGCTTGTGAATTTCATCCTGTTAGCTAATTCCCTACTTAAAGGCTTTGATGTTATTTGGTAGAGCTCTTCTGACAGTTCATCCGTTGTTAGGTTTACACGCGTAAACTCTGCAAGGCCTTCAAATTCACGGTAATGAATATTTATGAATTGCTCGACTTCACTTCCTGCCCTAAACCGATTTCTAATATCAAGTCTTTCTGTCACAGAAGCTAGGATAGCTCAACCCTTTTGATTAAGTCAAGCTAATTACTATTCTTCTGGCAAAAACGGAGACAATAAAGGTTCTTCCATTATTTTTTCCTCTAAGACTCCCTTGTAATTACTAAATACTTCCCCCAATCGAAGAACAGCATCTTTTGCATTTTCTTCTATAATTTTCTGATCAATCTCTAGTTTTCTCATTATCTCAAGCCTAGTTTTAGTTAGTGCTATTTTATTTGCAATCTCAAATGGAGCTTTTTCTGGATCCAAAGTCAGTTCATCAACCGGGGTTAGATTTCCTTCTTCATCTTCCGGATTTATTGCATGACCGTAAGATATCTTAGATAAAGACTTCAAAAATTCCGGCTTATTGTTAGTGTATTTTTCTCTTAATGGATTAAATTATCTTTCTGGTTCAGCCATTAGCTTTACTATACAGTAAAAATAGAATATAATACCAGTACCTCATTAATCCAAGAGATTATTTGAGGGAGGTGCTGAAGGCATCGAATAGCTTACTTTTCTAGCTTCCTATGTCTTCATTCATCCAATAAAATATCTAATAAAAATCATGGCAGCAAAAAAAGTCAAAACAGTAGTAAAAGTTAATTTACCTGCGGGTGAAGCATCACCTGCTCCTCCACTTGGTCCAATTTTAGGACAGCATGGTCTTAACATCATGGATTTTGTTAAAGCTTACAATGACGCAACTTCTGATAAGCGAGGAAATATTGTACCTGCTGTTATAACAATTTATGAAGACAGAACTTTTGATTTTGTTACAAAGTTAGCCCCTGTAACTGACCTAATAAAGAAAAAATTAAATATCGAAAAGGGCTCAGGGGAAGTACCAAAGAAAATGGTTGGCAAGCTAACCCAAGCACAACTAACCGAAATTGCTCAGGAAAAAATGGAAGACCTTAATGCAAATGACATTGAAGCTGCCAAAAAGATAGTAGCTGGAAGTGCTAAAAGCATGGGTGTAGATGTGGAGGAAAATAAATAAACTATAACTAAAATGGGTAAAACAAAAACAGCAGTCATATCAGCAACCGAAGACAAAACCTCCGGCAAAGAGGCTTATGAAAAAAAGAAACAGGCTCAAAAAACAAAAGTCCCAGGCATGGGTGGTGGAGAAAGAATTAAATCAGTAGAAGGAGAAATCACAACTGACAGAGAAGCTATTGAACAAGTCGTAAGAAAAAAAGGACAAGATGGTCGAGGTAAAGCTTACAAGAATGCCAAGAAAAAATTAGATAAAGACAAACTCTATAAACCTGCGGAGGCAGTTAAAGCAATCAAAGAAGTTTCATACACTAAATTCAAAGGCACTATGGAACTTCATATGGTAGTTAAAAAGGAAGGAATGAGTGAACAAGTCACACTACCCCATTCTACAGGAAAAGAAAAAAGGATAGAGCTAGCTGATGAAAAAACAATTGAAAAACTTAAAAAAGGCAAGGTTGATTTTGATATCCTTTTGGCTACAGCAGACATGATGCCAAAACTAGTACCTTTCGCCAAAATATTAGGACCAAAAGGACTCATGCCAAATCCCAAAGCCGGAACACTACTAAAAGATAAGAAGGATGCAGATAAGTTTAATACAAATAAAATCACTGTTAAAACAGAAAGAAAAGCTCCTTTAATGCACGTAGCTTTTGGGAAAATGGATCAAGACGACAAAAAATTAACTGAAAATCTCAATGCTATTTTGGATACTATTGGACGACGAAGAATACTGAAAGCCTATGTTACCGGCTCCATGACCCCTTCAGTGAAGCTTGATGTAAATGGATAGATAACCCTAATTTTTAATATATATTGATAGGCTTTTTATTTTATCTTATAATATATTCTGTTATTTATACTATAGCTTAAAACCATGAAAGAAACCTTTAGTAAAATTAACAAAAGAAGGAAGGTGGATTTCAAAAACCCCCCTATAATCTTGAAGATAGATATCATATATCAGACCCAGTGACTAGAGATAACGTAGTCGCTTTTTTTATATCCAGTTTTGTATATTCGAGAGGGTCCATTCAACTACAAAAAACTTTTTTAGAGTGGATGAGAATTAAACATAAAGTCCCATACAAAAAAATCATAAGAAATCTACTCAAGTCAGGTGGTGTCTTAAATCTACCTCATGAAGAACAGTGCTTACTCTTGAACAATTATTATAAATATAAAAATCACCATCATCGGGAAGATTATGGTAGTAAAGATGACGAAGAATATATTTTGGACATGATCAATTCTTTCTTAGCTAGAGTGTTACTTCATGAGCCTTACTTATCCCTAAAACAATTGAAAAGGATAACATCTGCACAAGAGTTTATACAAAAAACTGAGGACTATTTTACAAAACGCACTGAAAAATCATAGTTTGTTAATATGTGTAAAGCTGGATGTAAGCTCCTGATTTTAGGCTTATTATTTTAAACTCTCACCTAGTTGAATTAATCTATCTATATTTCTCTCTGATGGATCATATTCCGGTAAATGGCTATTTTCTTTTAAAAATTTATCCAATGCTCTTTGCGATGCTTGAATCTTTTCTCTTGATGCATTTAGCATAAGTTTATTCATAGGATCTTCATTCGATATTGGTTTGATTCCACCATTAACAATACGGTATCCAGAGGTACTTGGGAAATCGACAAATAAACCTTCAGTTAAGTGAATCAACCGATGATCATTTCCAGAAGGACGTCTAACTGCTATTACTTCTCCACCTTTGTAATTTATTAATTGCTCTACTTCATACTTTTCATTGATAAACTCTAATAAGCTTAAGTTATGTTTGGCTCTATTAATAAGCCGATTATCTGAAAATCCTGCTCTTTCTATGACTTCACTTTGTAATGACCCATAAACTCCTGTGTCAACATGCCAAAGAGTAACCGAATCTGCCCGAGAACCAACTGCAGAACCTACTTCTTGAGCAAGATAATCTATTAATAACGGATGATTCCTGACCGAACTAGAAATATATAGCTGAATAATATTTTTTTCTCAATTCCATAATCTTCAGAATACTGCCGAGCCATTCTATAAAAAGGATAAGCATCTCGCATATAGCATAGAATAAGATTGTTCTCTGGACCTCTTTTATGTACCTCTCTTAATGTTTTATCAACCCACATACCAATTAGAGGGATCGCTACTTGCTCTACAAACTGTGGAAGTTTTTCAATTTTTGCAGAACTATTCTCTTGCTGTGGTCCTTCCATTATAAATTTATAAATATCAAAAATATTATTTTTTAAGTTGATCTTTAAGAAGAGTTAGTGTTTTAGATATATCTTCGATCAATGCCAATTGATCTTGAGGCATACCACTATTTCTCCAAGAATCAGGGTGCCAAAATCTCAGACGTTTAACGACAATTTTTTTGTTCCTTAATTCTGTTGGGACGCTTGCTAAAGATGGGTTGCGAGAACTAGTCAAATCCCCTTGGTTTATTTTCATTATAAGTGGAAAATATTCTCTTTCTTCTAATCGGACTCGTGTGGCTTTAATTTCTTCTTCATCTAGAATTACACCTTGTTCTCTTAACGCATTTCTAAGTGAGGAATTATCTGATTCTGGTGTCCTCCTTAAAGCACCTGCAACTCTATCATCTAATCTTTTGAATCTGTCTGCTTCGTCTCCATATATTAACTCATAGAACGACAATTCTTGAGGTTGCTTTCTTTGTTCTGGAAAAGATGATCCTGCGTCGACGCCTTCCCCATACCAAGAATTTCCTCTTGCCTTTTTGTTATAATAATATTCATTTTTCCACCCTTTAAAAAAAGCATTAATATTTTCACCCGGATTTTCACTAAATTGTAAATCTTGATGAATTATTGAATTAAGTTCTGGAGCTGGAATAGAATCTACCATCACATATATTATAAATGACTTATTTACACACCGCAAATTTCCCAAACTATAAGTCCTAAAGATTACTTATTTAATAACGGAAGACTGACATTTAAATCATGAGGTAGTTTGCCTTTATACACATTCTCATCTTCTGAAACTTTAATTACCAAACTTGTATGATCCATACTAAATAATTTCATACTTGAGATATAAGATACCTCTTCTCTCCAATCAGTTCTTTCTCTCAAACAAAGAAAAACCTCTAGCAGTTTTGGCTTCAAAATACCATTTTCTTTAGTTCTATGCATGCCTGTGGCATTAGTAAAAACTAAAAACACAGGAAATTTATTCTCTCGCACAGGAGTTAAGAGGCTATCTATTCCTGCTTGAACCGCAGAAGCAGCTCTCCTTATTTTGTTATTTGGTATTAATGTTTTTTGGCCACTTTCACTATCAAAACTAATGTCATAGTTTCCTTTATTATCAGCCAAATAATGGTGATCTAGAATATTTGGATTAACTGTGTTGAGATATACATCAAAAAATTTCGTTATACGCTCACCTGTTAAGCCTCCTGAATATGTATCTCTAATTCCGATTTTTTCAGATACATGGAAGGCTCTTTGCTGAATTTTATCAATAATTGCAGTTCTCGATTCAGCTAATCTTAGAACTTCAGTTTCTCTTGCCATCTCCGATAGTATATCAATTATTTCCCAAAAATAAATATGGGGTTGATTGCAATTCTTAAGATAATTTGTTAAGATACTTTTGTCCGAAGAAAACACGCGTAAAAGTAAGCCGTGTCGAGGAGTAAAAAATACTAACTAGGTATTTTAATGTATTAACTCTCTTCGGAGAGTTTTTTTGATTGACATCAATTATTTACAAATAACAATTTATGCTAACCAAACAAGACAAAAAAGAACTAGTATCAAATTTAACTGACACATTTAAACAGTCAAGTGCTGTTATTTTAGTTGACTATTCCGGACTTAGTGTCTCTATGCAGCAAGAGCTAAAATCAAGATTAGCTGAGGCTGACGCTAAAATGGTTGTTGTTAAAAACACCTTGATTAAGTTAGCAGGAAAAAAGGCAGAAATTAATGACGATGCAGTCAGTGATGAAGTGCTAGCTGGTCAAACAGCTGTCATTTATACAGACAGCGATCCTATTTCCCCACTCCAAATTCTTGCTAAATTTGCAAAAGAATTCGAAGTACCACAAATGAAAGTAGGAATTGTAGAAGGAAAATTTCAAAGCAAAGAAAATTTAACAGCTTTATCCAAACTTCCAGGAAAAGACGTTCTTTCAGCACAAGCTGTTGGAGCAATTGGAGCTCCACTTTATGGTCTTGTTAGTACATTACAAGGAAATTTACAAAAACTTGTGTTTATTTTAAGTGAGGCTAGTAAAAAGTAATTTAGAAATTAAACATCAAAGATCAAACTGGAATTTGATTTCTGATTTTTGAGTTTTATATTACCTAGCCTACCGAAAGGAGGTGTTCAAAATGGCAGCAGACGAAACAAAAAAAGAAGAAAAGAAAGACGTAAGTAAAAACGTTGCAAAAATTGTTGAGGACGTAAAAGGTCTAAGCGTTCTTGAACTTTCTGAGTTAGTTAATACACTTCAGGAAGAATTAGGAGTAACAGCAGCACCTATGGCAGCAGCACCTGTAGCAGCAGGAGCAGCAGCAGGTGGTGATGAAGCCGCAGCTGGTGATGAAGCATCTGGAGGCGGAACAGTAGTCTTGACAGACGCAGGAAGTCAAAAGATCCAAGTCATTAAAGCTCTTAGAGAAATCAATCAAAATTGGGGTCTTAAAGAAGCAAAAGAAATGACTGAAAGCACACCTGTTGAAGTTCTTAAGGATGCAAAACCTGAAGAAGCAAAAGAAGCCGCTGAGAAGCTTAAAGCAGCAGGTGCGACAGTTGAACTTAAGTAAAAGTTTGACTAATTAATAAAGAAAAGCTCTCTTTTTGAGAGCTTTTTTTATTGCTTAATTATTTAGTAATCACTTATTTCGACGTTTCTTCAATAACATACATAATATCAGCTTGAAGCTGTGGCATTAAACCATTAAATTCTTCAGAATCCAAAAAACCATCTACAATTGGTTCATTTTCATTTGAATCTTCTAATTCTTCAAGTTCTTCAAGTTCATTACCCATTCTGTTTGCATTTTGTTCTTCTACTAGGTTATTTCTAAGCTCGATAAACAAATTTTTAACTGTGACAGGTAGACTGGCAAACTGTTCTCTGTATAATCTCTGTTCATCAATGGGAATATCGTTTTGTGCGTTATAAAATGCCCAATTGATTGCCTCTCTCCAGATTGAATTTAAATCAGCTAGACTTTTACTATTTCCTTCCGGCATTTAATATTATCTCCTTTTGGTTTAGTAATAATATTATACTACAAATATATTTCCTCCTCATTCCTTATATCAGAAATTACAAATTTTTTAATTTATTAATTCTTCCAGATCAGTATCAGTAATTCCTAATTGATCTAGTATCCAAATATGTCTTGGGTTCGAGGGGTCATATTTCCCAACGCTAAATCGCATCATCTCTTCAGGGTTTTTTTTAACAATATTCCAAACGGCAATATTTCCTTCTCGATAAACAATATCTTTAGTAAAAGCTACTCCAGGTGTGGCAGAATCTGTTCCTCTAAATGTTCTCACAGTCCTGTTCCAGGCATTCAAATCGGCATACCTCTCAGCCTTTTCTTTAGTTTTACCTGCCAATAAACCTTTCATTTTGTAATACAGCTTTGTAATTTCAAATACTTGCCTAAAATCGCGCGGGGACCCATCTAATCCATATGCTAAACCTATTGAGAGATGACCAACAAAACCAGCAAATTCATCCACTTTTCCTACAATAGTTTGTTCCCTCATCGTTGCAACTCCCTCTTCTCCACCTTCATAACGGTCAAGCCCCAATCCCAAAAGCATTAGCCGACTTCTTTCTCCTCTATCTCTTCTTTTCGCATGCGTTCCAAGCTCGTGAACAATGAGCTGCTGGACTTTTAAGCTATCGAAACTCCTATCTGATCGGGGGACTTTCACTTCTTTGCTCTCTTGCGAAGCTCTTATAGCTGTTGCACTAGAATCATCCTCTATTACTGTCCATCCTTGCAATTCCATTTCTTCGATAGCCTCACTAAATACATTCAATAGATCTTCAGGTTTATAAGTAGTATCAGCTTCAGGTAGAGTAATTATATTTCCAAACTCGTTTAAAGTAGTTTCTTTGGCTGTTTGAATTGTTTTATCATCGGGTAATTCAGCAATTGTAACTTCAGGCATATCAGGTAGAATCCTGATAAGCTCTTCAGCTGTACTGGATAATTCTTGATAATCTATTCCCATCTCTTCATAACTTTTATTGCTAGCTTCTTCAATAACATTGTTTGCCTGCTTTTTTAATTCATTAACTGTATAAGCAAAAACATTATTCGATGGTTTTCCGTATATAAACTCGGAATATCTACGAAATCGCCTCATATCACCAATTGATGCAGCTTGAAGCATTCGAAGTTCTGCAATCTTTTCATTCAATTTGGGGCGGTAGGCTTCTCTAACTATTTTATTTGTTTCCTTCATTAATAAATCCCTTTTAAGTCTAAGTAATTCTGATTCACGCTCTTGCAACTTAGCTATATCAAGTTTTGGATAGTCCAAGGTTGGATTTTCAATTTCACCTCTGAAAAAAACTTCTCTGTGTGCATTTCTATAATCTTTATCACCATCAAAATATTCATAAGCCTCGAATCTTCCATGCTCAGAAAATCTTTCGTACCATTCGCTATCCAAGTCATTGACCTTACTAATCTGTTCTACGTTACTATCACCATCATGATTTATTACACCTTCTGATTCCATAATATTTAGATATTTTTACTCACTCTTTTTAATTGGATCTACCAGAAACCCTGCTAAGTCACGTCTACCAATTATTAAATCGTATTTTAGCCTTTTTCTGTTTGCAACACCTGCTGTTGTATTAATTTTTTTACCTTTTAACCAAAATGTAATATCAATAATTGGCCTTTTTTGTATTCCCAATGAGCTTTTAACTTTCTTGTGCCATAAAACATTATCTTCTTCCAATAATCCCAATTCCCTAGCAAGGCTCCTGTCGATCGAAGACCTCCACGCTCCTGTATCTATTTTTGCTTTTATTTTTACCTTTTTACCCGTTTTCTTGTTTCTAACCTTAACTTCTTCAAAAATTCTTAAGGTTTTTACTCCCTCTTCAGCTCTTACCTTGTCAGCAAAAGGACCGGAAAACAATGCCTTGGAAACTTTTATTCCATGATCGGCATCAATTATTTCAAGATCTTCAATTCTCTCTAGTCTTCGCCTTAATCCTGCAGAATTGGCTAGCTGAATAGATAAACCTGGCTGGTTATTAATTTCCAGTACCATTGGACCTTTACTAGGATGCAAAACAATATCTGCTCCTAAATATCCAAGTCCTGTAACGTCCTGACATCTTATGGCTATTTCTAAGATTTTGTTCCAATGAGGAATCTTAATTCCATGTAGTTTTCTTTTTGTCCCTGGTTTGTATTTTATATATTCACCATGCAAAATTGCTTTTGTAGTAATTCCAGTAGCAATATCAATACCGGCTGCTATTGCCCCTTGATGCAAATTTGCTCTACCACCTGATTCTTTTGTAGGCAACCTAAGCATAGCCATGACAGGTACTTTATTAAAGACAATTACACGGATGTCAGGAGTTCCTCGATAAGAATACTTAATTAATGATTTATGCCTGCCTACAAATTCCTGAAAAATAGCAATATCCGGAACATTATTAACAGAATGAGCTCCTTCCATTATGTCTAAAATATGCAGCTTAAGATCTTCAATTGTTATTCGTCTTCGCTGAGTTGTTATCCACCCCTCTCCTTTTTCTGCTTTTTTCTTTACTACAATAATCCCTTCTCCTCCAAGACTTTTGCTTGGTTTGAGTACAAACGACCCAGGGAGATGTTCCCAATCAAATTTTTCAATATCTCTAGGCTCTTTTAAAGTCGCATAAATTTCAGGCGTTGGTATTCCTGCCTTTTTTAGATATTTGTAGGTCAAAATCTTTGACTGTGCGATCCTTTTGCCTTTTGCACTATTGTATTCAGATGTATACAGAAATGAACGTGCATTTAACCCTAGTATTGAAGATGCTTTCATATCCCTTTACCCAGAAATCAACTTCCTGAATCTCCATAATTCTATAAATCTCAAACCTACATATTTGCCAACTAGTATATCAAACACAGCAACAGACATTATTAATGCCTCTGGATGTAGTAAGGCAAACTCCTGCAAAGGTTCTAATGTCAAGAAAATATAGGAAACCAAGGCCAATATTAAGGTCTCTGTTGTAATGTTTATTGCTGTCTTTGCACTTTTACCTAATTGAACTTTTGTAAAGTCCTCCCCTAAAAGCACTAAAATCAAAACAGGGAAAATTGATACATTGGTAAGATTTTGAGATTGGAATAGTGGCGCAGCAAACAATACTCCTAAAACTCCAAGTACAACAAACAGCAACAGCAAAGCCATTCTAGGCAAATACTGCAGCTTTACTTTAAGTTTCCTGAGCACAAACCTCATAGAAATGATAACAGTAACAATCACCAAAAATATACCTATACCAACAACAGGTCCTGTAGCAACAAATACAACAGAAAGTGCTGCAGGCAAAAATATGCCAAAACCACGAAGTCCAATTACATGCCTGGCTGCAGCAATCACAGCAGCAACAACTGGTAACAAAAGCAGTAATACTATTGTATTGGGGGGCACACCTGCAGCTACAGATTGGCGTATAGCATACTTTATTGGATTATATGGAAAAACTCTATCTATTTTTTGCTCCTCTAAAAGCTTAGTCAATGGGTTTGTAGAATCTTCCGAGCGCTGAGTTATATCCGGTCTTGGTGTTGGTGTAGGTGTCGGCTCAGGAGATGGGCTAGGACTTGGGCTTGGAGATGGTGATGCAATAATTACAGATCTTGTCTGAGCCGAAGACTGAGAAGGTAAAATCAAATTTGCGGCAAAAAGAAATAACAAGAAAAATACAACTAATTTCTTAAACATACTCTTTCTATTATACAAAGCTGTGTAGGTAATTGTAAAACTAAATCCTATTCTTGAAGTCCTTCATTTTCAATAATCCAAGCTCGTACATCGTCTGGTAATTCGTCTAACGAGTCAATGTCTAATAATGAAGCTACTAATTCTATACCTGTATCTCCTCCAGAAGTGATTTTATATTGTACTCTAGATTCTGCTATCAGACCCAAAATTAAAGCTTCTTTAATAGTGTGTTTAAGATGCTCTTCGTCTTCTCCGAAATATTTTCTATACAATTTTGAGTAATTCAGCGCAAATTCTTTTGCATTAGAAAGATTAGCAGCTAAAACAGGGCTCTGGGCAAGTACCTTCTCTGCATCATTTGGTATTTCATTCATAACTGGAGTGATTATAATATGTCATCCTATATTTGGCGAGCCTTACTGATCTTAGGCTTAATTTCTAAATTAAATACCCCCCCTACTTACCTATATTTTTAATTCAAAATGAAAGTGATATAATATAGCTATGGCAGATTCAGAAAAGGACCATAAGCAAATACCGCCTATCAAACCCTTTATCCCTAATTTGGATAAGTATATTGAAGAACTTCTTGGGAAAACACCTGATCCTAAAAACAGGGCCATCGACAATGACACAAGTGAAGATGAGTCTTCTTCTTCTACTTGGGACTCATTAGATAAAGAAATTAATCTCTTAATTGAAAAAGAGAAACTAGCACTTCAAGCTTACAATAAATATCATAACGATACAAAGCTTACGGATCCTGACCCTAACCGTCAGCAGGAAGTTTATCAAAATCTTCAAGAAATTCGATATAAAATAACTGAGTTAAGAAATGAACGAGATAGACTGTTTAAAAAGGCGTTTAGTCATGAGGATGCATATCGTTTCGAGTTGAGAAGAATTTTGGGTAGAAAACCAACAGAAGAAGAGCTGGAAAACTTTATGAATAGCCCTGACAGACCTATTTTCCGCTAAAGTAAATTATCACGAATTAAATATCCTTCTGGCGTATACATCAAGACTTGTAATACCTTTCATCTTAAATATTTCATCACTAACAAAAGTGTCATAAACATCTTTATTCAACTCCCAATGGCATAATATTTCCCCTCTGTCCCAAACTTTTTTAATTACACCTATATTTTCGAGATGCTCCCATTCTCTTTTGATACCTTTAGATTTTCCATGTCTATTAAAAAGAAATTGGTATGGTGGATAAATTAACTTTTCATCTCTCCTGACTTTTGCTAGTTCAAATTGGTCCGTCTTAAAAGCTGCAAAGAAAGGAAAAAGTACGTAACCAAAGGTTGTTGGGCTGCTTATTTGTCTCGCAAAACTATGTTTGATAGCCTCCCAATAATCAGTTCCATTTTCACTTTGACTATATTGAATATCAGATCTGTCTAGATAAAGTGACATAACGCTGGCTAATTTTAAAAGTGTATAAGATGAATTAGATTCTAGTACTTCATCCGGTACAGATAACGCAAGTGCCTTTCTGTCTTCAAATGCTCTAGAAACATACCTTTTGTGGCTCTCCAGATCAAAAATCTGGTAGGCTAATCTTCTCAATGGAGGCAGTGATTCTAGTATTTCAGCTTCTTCTTCGTTTATTGTTTTCTTAACTCGCTCCATACTCAATAGTTACAGGATATTATAGAAAATTAGAATTATATGGTCAAACTAAAAAATTTTTCTACAAATCTAAAATCTTGCTATAAATACCAAGATAGATTTCATCTTTCATTTCATCTCCTTGTCAATAAAAGCTAAATCGAGTCTTTCGAGATACTCGCCTGCATATACCAAATTGTTACTCAAAGTTACACCATTCTAAACCAGAATATACAACCATATATTCAATGAATTCCTTTTTGATTTCATCTTTATTTTGCCCCAAACTAATAGCCAATGTCTGAAGTCCTTCTTCTGGCAGAAGACCATTTAACTTTAATTTACCAGTCACTTCTTCTATATTTAGTCCTTTTTTCTCCAATGCAAAGTATGCAACTCCCAAAATTAAATTATTTAAATCTGGCTTGAAATTTATCCTAAAAGTTTCTTTGTCTGTTTGTGTTAATATCTCCCTGCCTATACCCAAAATTCGTTTCACTTCCTCTTTTGTAAATCCTTCTCCTTCTTTATCCACTGCCGCACGTAATCCTCTTGCTACCCTTCCGTTCCCTTCTCTAAATTTATGTAAAAGCACATTGGCAAAATACACTCCATTTGCAAATCTGTTTCTATCAATCTCACCTGCTAGAAATCTTTCGGATAGCTTATTTAATATTGTATACTCAACACTTCTTGCGTTCTTAGGCTTCACCCAAATTGGACCTACGGCATGCATCACAGCTGTCTCAGGAGTGGAGTAAATTAAGTCATCCGGATGAGCATCTACAACAGACCTATTTAATCTCTTTGAAGCAGCAACCAACACATCAGCTAGGTTCTTTGAATCACCCCTCTTAATTACTTGTTCAATATTAACTAAAACTCCATTTAAACTTTCTGTAACTTTTGGAATTGTGTACTCCTTGAAGGAATCACTGTTTTTATCATTAGTGTTCTCCATATACAAATTTACGCCACTTTATCCTTTAAAGCTGAATAAAACTTTTCGAGGTAGTCTTCTGCGTTATCCCAGTGGTAATCACCAAAGCCAGCCTCTGCCATTTTTCTTTCATAAGCAGCCATAACTCTTAAATGGGCGAGGTTTGCAGCTTGAAATGCAGATATTCTATAAACCTCAGCATAAAGCTGTCTTGCTGACTCCTCCACCTCACCTCTCGGAATACTATCAGATTCTATGTCTTTCCAAAATTTTACTTCTAAGTTGGCTACGATAGATGGCTCAAAAGCTAACTTTACCTCTTCTTTTATAATTTCATAAAAACCCACTAAGTGCTTTTTGGCTTTTCCCCATTTACTTCTTTTTCTTTCAGTAATTGCCTCAATCATGTACTTTGCAGCCATAGATGCGTGGTTTTTAGAAAGGCCGTATTGTTCTTTTAAGTGCATTACTGTATATTCGCTGAATTTTGTACCTTCCGGAATCTTTGACAATCTCCACCAAGCTACTTCAAACTTTGCAGCTAACTCAGGAGTGAATTTAAATTGCTTTACTTCATCATTTCCGCCAAATCTTCTTCTTCTTCTGGAGTAATCTAAAATAGCTTCTTTTAATTTGTTTGGTGTAAATGCAGGAAAATTCAATGGCTCAAAGTACATTTCAGCATAAATAGACTGCCAAGCAAGTACTCCGCTTGTCCTTTGTTCCCCGCTTGTTCTAATGATTAAATCAGGATATGGATAAGGTTGTCCGGATGTGTCCATGTAACTGTCGATGAGTTTTGCATTAATCTTACTTGGATTAACTTTGTCCTCAAGCATCCTTTTGACGGCTCTCTCAAGCTCGTCTTGTCCATTGTAATCCAAAGCAAGGTTAAGAATGTGAGACTTATTGTCTTGAGTTTTTTCTTCTATCTCAGCAAGTTTATTTAAAAGTACTTTAGGAAGTCTATCTTTTCTTCCTAGATGAATCACCTTTACATCATTTTCCATTGCTTCTTGGAAATACATGCCTAGTTCTCTGGAAATAAGCTTCATCAAAAATTTAACCTCGTTCTCTGGTCTTTCAATCCAGTTTTCCGTTGATAGACCCCAAGCAGTAGCTGTATGTATCCCCCATTTTCTAGCTGCTTCAAGCAGTTGAATCATGTTTTTGGTTCCTGCCCTATGCCCCTCAATTGCAGTCAACCCTCTTGCTCTCGCCCAACGCCTATTTCCATCTGGAATTATGACTACATGGTTAGGAACTTTAGTGCCTTGTGGAAGCGAAAGATCAATATTCTTTTTAATCCTGGCCATAGACTCTAAAATTATACCACAAGAATTACTGAATACTGTCAAATATATTAGACCTCCCACCGTCAATTAATTACAATCAAATATTTATCCATTTTGAATATCTACAGGAGTACAGTCGTGTATAATATTCATCTATGCCTACAGTAAAAAAAGTAATCACAGGGACAAAAAGCAAAGAGGCAAAAGAAGCAAAAAAAAACTTACTCAAATTTGTTGAAGTAATAAATAAAGAACTTGAAAATTACTTTGATGAGGAACTCAAATCCCCTTTTGGAATAGGTAAAGAAGAAAAGAAACTTACCACACAAATCTTTAAGCACATTAAAGAACACAATCTTCGCCCGGCAAAACGATTGAGAGCTTCTCTTGTTTATTATGGCTACAAACTATTTAATGGAAAAGACAAAAAAAACATTTTAAAGGCAGCTATGAGCATTGAGCTTGTCCACACAGCCCTGCTTATGCACGATGATTTTATGGATAAAGATGAAACTAGGCGAGGAAAACCAACCACACACACTCTTTTTAGAGATTTGCACAAAAAAAACAAATTTAGAGGAGACCCTATCCATTATGGTGAAAGCATGGCTGTTGACGTAGGTGATGTGGCACTTTGTCTTGGATTTGAACTTTTAGCTAATTCTAAATTTTCTGATGATTATAAAATTAAGGCACTAGCACGTCTACACAGAGGAATAGCAAATACAGCAGTCGGTCAGGCTTATGACATTACTCTGGAAAGCCTTGGAAAGGCAAAAGAAAAAGATATTCTTAATCTCCACCTAGCCAAAACAGCCATTTATACTTACGAGAATCCATTAAATATCGGTGCAACGCTAGCAGGAGCAACACATAAAGATTTACAACTATTGACAGATTACTCATATCCGGCCGGTATTGCATTTCAGCTTCAGGATGATGTTTTGGGTCTTTTTGGAAATCCCGAAAAGACTGGTAAACCAGACAATTCTGATTTAAAACAAGGTAAGATGACACTGTTAATAATCAAAGCTTTAGAAACTGCTGATAAAAAGCAAAAACAAGCTCTTCTAAAGTACTGGGGAAAAGAAAATATAACAAAAAAAGAAGCAAATATCGTAAGAAAAATTGTTATTGATACCGGATCGTATGATTACTCCAAAAAGATCTCAAGAAAGTGGGCAAAAAAAGCTCAAGAAGTTATACCTGAGATGGAAAAAAGAAAATGGAACAAGGAAGCTATAAATTATCTAAACGGTATTGCTCAATATATGGTTGAAAGAGATATATAGTTACCTACTTTCCTTGAATTTGCTTTAGTACCTTAAACGGAAAATCTGTAAACTTCCCAATAAAAAGAGCACATGCGGAAAAGAGCGATCCCTTAAGCAAGGTCTCATATAGCATTAATTCGTCTTCTTTTGGATACCTTATGTAACTATAAATAATGCTACCTTCATTAATTTTTCTCTCTTCATATCCCTGTTTAGGCAAGGTAACTGATACCAAATCTACACCTCCGTAGTAGTCATTAATCTCAAGTGCCGATACTTCTAAAGTATCTCGATTTTTTTCCGGATTTCCCAATGCTACATAATACGTTGTCTCCGTTAGAGTCGTTGGAATTGTTTTGCATAATACAAATTTTTGACCAAATTTAATCTCAGCAAGAGACATACACCCCTCTTTGTGGCCTTTAGAAGCCTCCCTATTATGTCGTGGGTTTTCGGGACTCATTAAAAGATCTTTTATATTATATCACTAAAATTAATGAATATTAACTTATTTATTTTTCAAGATGCATCCTATATAATTTAACAAGGTTAACTTATAATAAAAATATGCAGGAAAGTAATCCAGATAAACTAAGAAGTGCAGAAACAAAAACAAATCGTATAAATTTTTATGAACTCGCTCAAAGAGAGATGGAATGGAATCTCCTGGCTGCAGAAGGAAAGTATGCTAGGCTAGCTGATGCAATGGCATCAAATTTTTCTGTGCTATTTGGTATTCCTTACTATAAACTAGCAAACAATATTATTCACTCATACTTCATTCCAGCCATAAAAATGCACCGAGAATCAGATTGGACAAATGTCAGAAAAAACCTTGCATCATTTTATTCATTTCTTCAAAACTCTTCTCCAGTTTTATGTAATTTTAACCCTAATATTGTTGCAGAAGAAGAAACTGAGATTTGGAGAATTAGCGATTTAAATATTTCAGATAATAAAGTACAAAAATTGCTTGTCCCTAAATATATAGCTTTTTATTCAGAAATATTACAATTACAACCTGATCGATTACAGAATGCAGCATTTTTCAAGAGCATAGCAACAATTGCTCGGCGAAGGTACAAAAGAATCAACAATAAACCTTACCCAAAAATTATAAAAATGCCTTATAGAGAAATACAGCTACTAATTATGGAAAAACACACTTTTGATTCCTGCAGAGAGTTAGAAAAAGTTAGTTACGGATATACTTATTCTTTTAGAGAAGCAGAGAAAAAGCTGAAAAATTCGAGTAGATCTACTTAATTACCTTCCTGCATTCCCAAGAGCCACAACACAGCTTCTTTTTTGTAGCGGCGGTCACCTCGAGAGTTGATTCTAATTGCCGGAAGCTTTCCTCTTTTCCCCCACCTTTTAATTGTCAAAGGAGAAACTCTTAGAAGCTCAGCAACTTCTGTTACTGTTAGTAAATCTGGAAGATTATCAAGCTTCAATTCTTTTTTCTTTTTCTTTGGTTTAACGTCAGACATTTGTATTTTAAAGAAAAAACTTTAAAGGATTTATCTTGCTCAAACAATATCAAACGTTAACAAGGTATGTCAAGAGGATGTTAATAATTGGTTGTTGGGTTATAGATATTAGAAGATTGAAGTTAGAAGCTGGAAGTAAGACTTTAGACACTGGCCATTAGTTTTAGGATTCAGGACTTTGAGTACTCGATAAATTTTATTGTAAGTAAATTAGCTAAACTTAACTTAATATAGATTGTATACTGACTTGTAAGGTGCTCTTCGCTTGACATCCCAGTCTGCAGATCTTTCAAAAGTCTTCCAACCCTCCACTTTTCTGCTGTCTGTTAATATGAATGCTGATTCCGGTAGTCCGAAGATTTGTCTAGTATCTTCTCCTAGAAAAACTCCGCCGATCACGTTATTATATAGCCATCTACTCACACCCAGGCTTAAACTTTCAACATTATAAAAAGTTAACACCACCGGTCTTTTATATGCCCCAAAATTAAGCCTAAGAATTTGTTCTACGACCGGGTAGGCTGCTGATTCTTCATCATATTCATGATATTGTTTTGTAAATGAAAAGTATGCAGGAGCATCGGGTATTTGCTCTAACCTTTTGAGTAAATATAATCCTAAAGCAAGCATGCAAAATTTGTCTGGATTTTCTTCGGTGGATGCAAATTTAGTAAGTTTTAAAAACTCTTTATCCGACCACCCTGCTTTGAAACGTGATTGGTATTCCTTTAAATATTCCAAGGCTGTTTGAGGGGAAGAAAAATTAGATAAATCGACTTCATCAGTAATTGCACCTTTATTTACCGCAGTTTTAATTATTTCATTAACAACTTGTTCGTGCTTATCCGGGTTGTAACCTCCAACTAAAAACATTTTAGATGGCATTGGATTTACGAAGGATCCATATAGGTTCTCAACTGAACTGTTGAAATCTTTTTTCAGCCTGTTTGCTTCCTCAGTGTCTGTTTCAACCTGTTCTTGTCTGTCATATTCTGGCTTTGACATGGTTATAGGATTATAGTTGAAAGCATGGAGTTTTTTAATTATTTATAAATTAATATTGCCATTCAAACAACACATTTTAACCATTTAACAGGCACAGAAAGAAATAATATTAGCACTTAACCTGCTTTATTGCTAAGTATTTAATTTTCTATCTTTCTTCTCTATTTCGGTCTTTTCTCACTATTTTTTGATTTAATTCTTACCTTATTCTTTCACTACAGGACGTGCGAACATATAAATGGCTTATTCTTATCCGTTTCCCTCTTGTGTTTATCGGATAAAATCCACTTTAGGCACAATTTACCGACAATCTTTGAAGAAATATTTAACGATCTTTTCGTCTTATAATCTTGTTAAGGGTCTAAGATTGTTCCCAGTTTTTCGTTAGAACAACGAATGTTGTTACGGCGGTATTTTGACAGACTACAGGTTGTATTTCCTCAGAGGTTCGATTTATATATGCCCAATATTGAACACAATTTGTAGACAATTTTTAGGTTTATACTATAAGCACTTATCCTCAATTTGTCCCCAAACAGTTTTATTTCTGCTGTTTATATTATCGGGAGGTTTGACACCAAAAACACACTAAGTAAAACCGAAGTTTTTACACAGACAAGTGTGAAATACTAGAATGATTTGATTAAAAACTTGGCGTTATAACAAAACCTATATTTATGAAGTAGTCTGGTTTTGATTCATCTCAGAAGCTAAAATCTCTCTTAAAGCAATACGTACAAAAAAATCAAAATCTGCAGAGCTATTTTTAAGTCTGCTGTCTTCACCAATAGCCTCCATCATAACCTTTCTTACTTCTAGCCCTGTTTGGTAAGTATTTTTGTCAAACTCGATTTTGTCTTCATCTGCTTCTGGAAGTTCATCGGTTGTAACTAGCCTCATAATCCTCATCACATTCACTAATCCTCTTAATACAGACTCTTCATCTAAACCTAGACCAAACTGAAACTCAGCCTTAAGTGCAAGTACATATTTAGACTTTGATTCTAAATTCTTTGCCCCTTCTTCCATAATTTCCAAAATTCTTTGTCCTTGCGATTGTACTTCATTAAGCTCTGGTCTATATTTATTTATAAAAACTTCTCTTTCTTGATCGAATCTTTCTTGTACCATCTTATTTGCTCGAATTTTAATCTTGTCAACTTATTAAGTCAACTTTTACTTTGTAGTTACACTCCTTCTCCAAAGCTCAATATTCTCAAGCACTAGTCCGGTCCCCCGAACAACACACAAAAGCGGCTCTTCTGCAACATGGGCAGGAACACCAGTTTCCTGAGTTATGAGCTTATCAAAGTTCCTTAATTGGCTTGTACCGCCACTCATAACTATTCCTTTATCTATTATGTCAGCTGCAAGCTCTGGGGGTGTGTCTTCTAATACAGCTTTAACCGCACCGATTATTTGTAATAGTGTCGCATTTATAGCCTCAGTGATTTCGTGAGAAGATACAACAATACTTCTAGGAAGACCAAAAACCAAGTCCCTACCACTTATTTCTAGTTTTTCCTCCTTCTCCAAAGGTATTGCAGAGCCTATTTTGATCTTGATAAGCTCGGCAGTCTGATCTCCAACAATTAGATTATGTTCTTTTTTAAGATAGGCTTGTATTGCACCATCAACCTTATTCCCGGATACACGCACTGATTTATGAACCACTACCCCTCCTAGTGAAATCACTGCCGCCTCTGCACTGCCCCCACCTATATCAACAATCATATGCCCTGAGGGAGCAGAAACTGGAATTCCAGCTCCTATTGCAGCAGCTAAAGGCTCATCAATTAAATATGAACGTGCTGCACCAGCTGATAAAGTAGCCTCGAGTGCAGCTCTTCTTTCTACCTGGGTGCATCCAGCAGGGACACAAACCATTACTTCCGGTTTAATAGGCTGAAACCGTCCGCCTACTTTTCCAATAAAATATGAAAGCATAGCCTCGGTTACTTGATAATCTGCAATTACCCCTTCCCTCAAAGGTCTACTGGCAACTAAGCTCTCCGGGGTTCTGCCAAGCATTTTCTTAGCTTCTTCTCCAACAGCCACTACTTTGCTATCATCTACAGAAATTGCCACAACAGTTGGTTCATCTGCCACAATACCTGTTCCAGCTACCCAAACAACTGTGTTTGCAGTTCCTAAATCAATTGCAATTCTTTTTCTTAAAGACATATAGAAATTTTAAAATTTTTGGATAAAGTCTATTATATTTGTATCACAATGATACACTTACAATGTATTAAGATCTATTATTTGACGACTTTAATTAATCTAACTAGCCATTATATGATTAAAAATAAAACACAACAAGTGTAACAAAAACTGATTTATCTACATACAAATGTTATAATTATTTGTTATGCGTTCTAAAAACCTTGCCCTTATTTCCACTTTCGCATTAGCCATTCTTATAGCCTCAGGCGTAGCTCTCTATGCTCGCGGCTATAGATTTAACCTTACTTCAAGAAATATTGAACCAAACGGACATTTGGTAATTAAATCTGTACCAGACGGTGCAGAAGTTTTTATTGATGGAGAATTAGAATCAGCAACAAATGCCAACTTAAGGCTCTCTCCTCAAACCTATGATGTTGAAGTAAGGAAAGAAGGATATCACACATGGTCAAAACGTATAACAATAGAAAAGGAAGAAGTTACAGAATACACAGCTCATCTTTTTAGAGCTGCACCATCGCTTTCTGCAATCACCTTTGCCGGAAGCATCAACCCTACTCCGTCAAATGACTTTACAAAAATTGCATATATTGTTCCTCCATCTGAAGGCACAAATGTAAATGCAACAGACTTAAATTCAGGTTTATGGGTGATGGAAACAACAAATCTTCCAATTGGATTTTCTAGAGAACCAAGAAGAATTACAGACGGTGATTTAACTAATGCCACTTTTGAATGGTCACCAAATGGTCGAGAAATTTTACTAACCACAAGAACAGGTACATTTTTATTGAACTCAGGAGAGTTCACTCCACAAGCCCAACGAATAAATATTATAAGCAGATTAGAAGAAATAAAAGAAGAATGGGAACTACAAGAAAATGCACGTATAGAAAGCCTTATGCTTTCACTTCCCCAAGAGTTATCTGAGCTTCTGTCAAGCAAAGTGGAAAAAGTAATATTTTCACCTGATGAAGAAATGGTTTTGTATAGCGTCAAAGAGGCAGCTACACTCAGAGATAGATATAAAGATCCTATTCCTGGTTCATCTTCTCAACAACAAGAAAGACAACTTCAGCAAAATGGCGTTTATGTTTATGACATAGAAGAAGATAGGAATTATAAGATTGCAGATATTAATACAGATGACTTGGAAGAATGTGCTTTAAATACTCCTGCAATTCAACTTTCCTGCAGCTCTACTATTGCTTGGTTTCCTACAGCTAGACACCTTGTTGTGTCAGAACCCAACAAAATCAGGATAATTGAATACGACGGAACCAATGATGTTCAAGTTTATGCAGGAAGTTATGTCGCTCCATTTGCATTCCCCATTGCAAATATAGACAGGCTAATTGCACTTACCAATTTAGGCTCTGATTCTACAACAGCCAACCTTTATTCAGTGGGGATAAAATAGAAGCTAGAGGCTGAATTTTAAATGCTTGAAAACTAAAGATAGAATTTGGAAGTTTGTTTCTAGATTTTGGGTATTCGACTTTAGTTATTAAAAACCAGATTTTATCTTTTTACTCCTCACCGAATTTGGACAAGCAAGAAAGTATATTTAACCATTACACAATCAAATAGATTTAACTTAGATACGCAATAAAGTGAAATATAAAGTAAACAACTTACACCCCAAAATACTTGATAACAAAAGAAGCATAAATATTACTTACCTCTGGCAATGAATCTAATTCAACACACTCATTGTAGGAATTGACATTTTCCCCCCAAGGTCCATAAACCAAAACAGGTATATTTTGCTCATTAAGCAGTGTTCCTGCGTGTTCAAGAGTATCCACAGATATTTCAACTTGATCAGACCTAGATCTTTCCAGAATTTCCTTTAAAATTTTGACTGATTTTTCTTCCCTGGAAATGATATAGCCTTCCCTGCCTGAAAGATACTCAAATTCAAACTTTGAACCATTAATTGACTGCTGAGTTGTTAATGCATTCATGATTTCGTCTAATATTTCTCTCGTAATATCTGGAGCAGTAGAAAAATAAAGCTCGGCTTCACACTCAATAGGAAAAGAATTTACAGTTTTGTTTGATCTTATTTTTGATACTCTTAACTTGGTACTCTCAGAAAATTCACTATGATTGGTGGGAGGAAATGTAACTTCGTTTAAATTGTTAATAAAATTTGCCATAGAATTAATGGCATTAAATCCACTTTTAAATATTCCCCCTGGCTTTACCAGAGACGGTTTAACAGTTACTTTATACCGATGGAAACCAGTTGTACCATTTATTATTTTGTTTGGGCTTGTATTAAGTCCTAATAAAGCTAAGTCAACAGGCAAACCAGCATCATTTATTTTATTAAGTCCATGAAATAATCCTTTATCTTGACCTCCATCAAAAACTATTTCTACTCTAATTTCTTCTTCACTTAGATATTTTTTTAAGGCTAGCACAGCGTAAACCATAGCTACAATTCCACCTTTAGCTTGCAATGCTCCTCTACCAAACATTTTTCCTTCCTCAATCACACCTTCAAACGGTGGGTAATCCCACTCTATTTCATCCCCAGGAGGTTCCGTATACAAAGGACAATTTAGTAATATTCCTCTATCTTTGTAGCCTAAAGTAGCCTTAATGGCGATAACCCGATCTTCTGTATAAACAAAACTTCGTACTTTGTGATCAGTAAAAATTCGATTAATTGCTTCGGCTAATTGTGCTTCATTTTGGAAATTATCTGAATGGGTAGGTATAGATACAAATCTTTGAAGATCGTCTATCATCTCTCCTTTTTTATTTTCCAAGAACGTTCTTATCTCTGCTTGAATATTTTTTTGGACTCCTTTTCCCAAAAACCTGTCTAATTCTTCCTGAGAAATTAAGTACCTTCTTCCTATTTTTTCAGGTTCAATATTGCCCCTTTTAATCTCACGCAGAACAGTTCTTTCTGAAACCTTCAACTTATCCGCAACCTCTTGTACTGTAAGTTTAGCCTGCATTTGTCTTCTAGTGTACACTAGTGTCCTGTATTAATGCAATATTACTATATTTTTAAGTAAGGCTGTGGATAACTAGTGTATTAATTGGGTAAGACAAGGTTATGGGATGTAGATCATTAGCCTGGATTTGGTTATTTTAAAGATCCTGGGTAATTGTTAGGTTATATACTAATAAATCTTTATTTTTATTGAACCTTCATTAAATAAACTATCTTTTATGCTAAGTATTTAATTGCAAATACGAAGTTTAGTATTTTCCGTGCCTACTGCTTTATTAAAGCGATTTTAAATAGGCTAAAATTTAATAGATATACAAATAGTCATTTAAAAGCTATTGGGTATGGAAAAAGATGTGATATAAAACCAAAATGCACTAAAAATAAGAAAGGGATCGTTGGATATTGTATTTTGAACACCGAAAACTAGGAGTTGGATGTTAGATACTAAATTTCAATCTCAAAATTCAAAACCTCAATAATTACTTCCAAACTTTTTAGACTTGGAATGAAGTGAGTTAGATTATTGCCTACAAAAAATTTCATCTCGACAAGTTGAGCGAATACTTATTAAACATCGTGACTGTCCGCACTTGCTACGGCAAGCAAGTTGAGCGATATAACATGAGCAGAGCGGGAAGCTATGAAATTTTTTCTAGGCTGCCCTTCTTTGATACTTTCCTGGGCATGCAAGAAAGTATATTTAACATAGTATCAAAAGTATTTTATGAAGATGAATAGAATATTATTTCTTTTTTAACTCTCTAACAAAAAAGAAGTATTTGAATTAAACTTACAGTCCAAAATACCAGTCATAGAAGGAGAATCCGTTCTTGCTTGGAGCAGAAGTTCCCACACCACTTCTGTAATTCGTACCATAAATATGATCCACTAGGTAAGGAAGACCGGAATCATCACCTTCTGCCTTCATTGGTTTACCATCTGAGAAATGACCTTCGTGAAGCCACTGTACGGATCTTCTTAGAGCCTGGTTTTGCCATTGGAATGCAGGCATTCCTTTTCTGTGCAAGAACCATGCCTGTGCCAAAGCACCTTGTAGAGCTTCCCAAACGTAATTTTCCTTGCATGGAGGCCAGCTTACTGTTTGACAACCATGCTCACCTTGTCTTCTTTGATCATCTGGCAATACTCCATCAACATTTCTTTGAGCACCATTTATGGAAATCTTTGCTCCCTGCGGATTGATTCCAACAGGCTGACTTGGATTTGCCTGCCAACCTAAATTACCATAGCTGAATCCTGAATATAGACTTCTATTTCCTAGCCATCCATGGAATACATTTGCTGCTCTTTGTAGATCTGTATTGTCCCCTAGGAAAATAGCAGCAGCAATTCTACTTGCTCCTGCGTGTGTTCCCCAATTATTGGGTCTATCTTCATGTGTACTAATAAGTGTTTTACCGTCTAAAGTTTTTGTTCGGACTGAAGAAACCCAGTTTCTGAATTTTGTTTCATCACTACTTGAGTTAAAACCTACCAAATCAGCAGCAATTATATAGCCTGCTAAGTTTCTACCTAAAGCTAAGGTTCTTCCGCCTGCTTCAGTTCCAATTGCATCCATTACATAACTTCTAGCTTTACTACAATGACTAGCTGAGCTTTGTCTTACACACACAAGTGCTGCTGCAACAGCGACTGCATCAGCCTGATTATCTTGATTACTAATATCAGGTGATGTATTTTGATTTGCCCAAGACACGATATTGTTCCAAGCTGATCCGCTTGTTGGCAAAGACATAATTTCGTTTCTTGATATTAATATTCCAGCACTACTTGAAGGTGGCGGTATTGGTGTACCTGTAGAAGTTGGTGAGGGAATAGCAGTGGCAGGTTTAGCTGTAGGAGTGGCTGTAGCAGGTTTTGGTGTTGCGGTCGCTGGTTTTGGTGTTGGCGTAGATGTTGCAGGTTTTGCTGTTGGGGTTGTAGGTGTTCCACCCACTTTTCCATAATTTGTTAACCAGATCACATAATCTAGTCCATCTACTTTCTCATTTCTATCAAAATCTCCTTTTGATGCGCCTTGGCTAGTTGTTGTGTTGTAGTTTACTAGCCAAACTACATAATCAAGTCCATCTACTTTTTTATCACCGTTTGCATCTCCAGATAGATCACCGGATGATGGTGTTGCTGTAGGATTAGTTCCTCCTGAAGTTTGTATAAGTAACTGTGGTGCATTTGAGTTTTCTTTTGATTCAACAGAGAAAGTATTTCTAGTACCTGTGTTGGTAATTCCTATTGACAATTGTCCACCTACAGCTTGTTGTATTTGACTTGAGTTTAGGTTTATCTCTACTGGTACACCTGTTTGAGTATTTGTACTAATACTTCCTATTTGGGTTCCCATGGAAGGTTTATTATTCCAAGCTATATTTCCCTCATTCCAATTATTGTTGGTTACTAAGTGGACTGTTTTATCTACGCTTCTGTCTAAAGCGGGAGTTAGTTTTAATTTTGCACTTATTATATTTCCTACTATTCCACTTAAATTGAATTTAATGTATGTTTCTCTGATATTTGATAAGGAATAATCTGAAGCTAGTATTAAATTGTCACTCCCATAATTTTTACTTTGATTGCCTTCGCTTACCATCGCATCATCTGTTGGAGTAATGACATACCATCCACCACCGACGGGTGATGGTATTGATGTGGAAGGAGAAGTAGTAGGATTTGGAGTTGCTGTTCCAGGAGGAGGTGTGGGTATTGGGCTAGAACTCGTTCCACAGCTCAAACCAGTAGCTTGTAAAATCTTATTCCAAGCTACTCCCGCTACACTTGTGTCATTCTGGATTGCGACAAAAATACCTCCTGGGTATGCGGGAGAATTTTGTTGTGTTGATGCTATTCCATCAGTATTGTAAACATAATTTCCATTTGGAAGCCTTAGTTTTATTTTTCCTAAATGCTGCCATGTTCTTCTATTGAAGATTTCATAATCATTACCAGTAGAAGAGCTGTCAATTTGATCAGAAATAATTATAAATCCTTCTCCATTATCACCGACTCCGTTAGCGGGGCATGAATAAACCCAAATTCCTTCCTCATCTGAGTTAAAAATACTACTATCTCCAAATTTGTTTGCACCATTTCTTGTATGCACAGATCCATCAGGATTATATGCATAAACTCCACTTCTACCACCTTCGTCTGGTATATATATTATTTGGTCGAAATTATCAGCCCACATAGTCTCCAAACCTCTTACTGGTTTAAACGTTCCTAGATTTGCACCTGTACTTGGATTTTGTATCCTGACCTCTGTGTTATATGAAGTATAGAGTCTTTTTTGTCCGTTTGAAGTTTTCAGGAGTGTTAAATTAGGTTCATTACTACTAATAGAACTACCTGTATTAATAGTTTTTACAAAACCTAGGTTTGGTAAATTAAATACACAGATTTTATCTGTGAATGCAACAGTTACATATAGAATGTCATCTTCCTGATCTACCCAAACGCCATTTGTACCACCAGAGATACATGAATGCTTTAATGCAGCCTGTTGGCTGGAAGATGAACTATATGGGTATTTCCATACTTCAACCAATGAGGAACCTTTGGCGGTTACAAACATCAATGATTGAGTAGGATCTGGTGCTTCCCAAAATGCGATACTGTCAACATTGTTTCCATCACCGTTAAGATTAAAATCTACTGTTATTTCTTTTGTTCCAAAAGGATTAAAAGCAGCATCAACACGAGGCGAATTATACAAAGCAAAAACTAGTATTAAAGCTAATATAGATATTGTTAGTGCAGCTTTTAATTTTTGCATATTGGCAGATCTCTAATTATTTTACACTAACTTGTTTTCACACCCTCTGTCAATAGGTTTTCGGTATCATTAATCAATTTAAAACATTGAAATAACATTAAAGCAAATGGAAGATTAAAATTAAACAAACTAAATGTTATAATTAGTGTATATGTCCCCGTAGTTCAACGGATAGAACGCGGGTTTCCTAAACCTGAAATGGAAGTTCGATTCTTCCCGGGGACACTAAAACTGTTTGCTAATATTTTCTTAATTTATATAATAAAACAATTGCAATCAATATTACTATCGGTTATAATAGGGCTGTGTCTGAATTTAGAGAAAAGCCCCAACCAAAATACGGCCTAAGAAAAGAACTGGCAGAACAGACGAGACCTTTCTTCAGCTCTCTCGATGACTCGGCTGCCTTGAAGGACTTATCTTTTGTCTGCAGACAAGCAACAATTGTACGTAAACATGAAGACTATGACCCAAATAAAACTTCACCTGAACTAGTTGCTCGATTGGCAATAGAAAGACGCTTATTTAAATCACGATACCCTAACTATGACACTGTATTATATGAAGCTAAAATTATATCAACTCACCGTGCTTTACTTCATTATCTATGTAAATTAAATCAAAACGATCTAAGCCAGATTACTAATTTATTTGGTGTGCTTGTTAGATCTCAAAATAGAAGGGTTCCTAAACATCTAAAAATCGAAACTGTAGGAGATGTTAGAAAGCTAGATTATGATGATTTAATAGAACTAAATCACATAGGCGAACCCCGTGCCACATTTATTAAATATATCCTAAACAATACTGACCTTCAATAATTTTCAATTATTACCACAATCTCTCCTTTTACTGTATCATTCTGTAATTTACCAATAACATCTGTTACACTTCCTCTGTAAATTGTTTCATGAATTTTGGTTAATTCGCGAGCCACAACAATTCTCACTTCTCCAAATTCTTGTTTAACTACTTCAAGCGATTTTAAGATTCTGTTTGGAGACTCATAAAACGCAAATGTCGTTTTGCCTTCTTTCAGCCACTTGAATAGTTTTGTACGCTTTTTTTTGGGCAGAAACCCTAAAAATACAAATTGGTTTGTATGAAAGCCTGAAATTGATAAAGCTGTGGTAATTGCAGAAGCTCCAGGAATAGGAATTGTCTTTAAATCAGGATAATTATTTAATAAATAGTCAATCAATTCGTTCCCGGGGTCTGAGATTCCCGGCGTACCTGCATCCGTAACCAAAGCTATATTTTTCCCCTGTAACAGAAGATTTAATATTTCAGCTTTTTTTGTATCAGAAGTATGAGCGTGATAACTTTTAATGTGATTATCTATATCATAGTGTTTCAAAAGCTTGCCAGTAACTCTAGTGTCTTCTGCAAGAATAAGATCAACCTGTTTGAGTACATTTATTGCTCGAAAAGTAATATCTTCTAAATTGCCAATAGGTGTAGCAACGACATATAGTGTTCCAGTTTGAGATGTATTTATATCCTTAAAGTTCCTCATAGTTTTATATTCAATCTAATTTTTAAGATATTCAGGATTTTTATTGTTGAACCTTCATCTTAACTAATCGCATATTCATCGAAGGGTAATTATCTAAATCAATATTTTTCCTTAATGCCCTATTTTTTAGACGGCTCCAATACTTACTTTCTAGTAAAGCCAATCTTCTAGAATAAGTAATCATATAGCTTCTTGATGTATGGACTAGCTCTCTCCACTCCAAATTTGGGTTGTTTTTCTTTTCATATACTATAGCTGCATAACGCAATAATTCTGAAGGTTTAATGTATGTACTTTCTATTTTTTTGCTACCTCCTCGATTTCCTTCCGTGGGACCATATCCGTAATGGGGAGTAAAAAAGCCTAATCTTTTTAAAGACTCATAATCACTTTGGTCAATTCCTAAAATTTTTAATGCTGGAGATATATTTAAATAACCATAACTTTCATCCCAATACTTTATCTGTTCAATTTCTGTACCGAAAGGATTAATTTTCTCTTGTTCTCGCATACTTATAAGTACTTCTATTGTATCACTCCATTTATTTTACAGTGAGTTATCTCATAGAAATACTATTACTAGCATGCAAACGAGCCCACCTTTAAGGGAGTCTCCCTCCAAGGTAGTCGCAAAATATTTGAATTCCTAAGATATGTGTCTAGCATTTTGATATAATTTTTGTACGGGGACTGGCTCAATGGTAGAGTGCACGATTCGGGTTCGTGAGGTTCCGGGTTCAACTCCCGGGTCCCCGACCATAATTCAGTGAAACATATTGAATTTGCATTTTAATTATTCACTTAGTATCCTCTGTCTACTGCCCTTTCATAATTATGAAGGGTCTTAAATTACATACTTGGCAAAAAGTTGGTGCTCTTTTAGCACTATTTTTGATAGCAATAATCACTCCTAAAGATGAATTTTTTATAAAAACAGTTCAAGAGGATTCTCAGAGAAATAGTGAGGATGTAACAACAAATATACCTGAAATCAAAGATTCTAAAATTATCAAACCTTTTGTGGATGTATTTACAAAAGAAAAACCAAACAACGAATTGGAAACAAAAGAAACTCCTAACAATAATGTTAGTCAACCTCAAATCCAGGATGTAGCAAATGATAAGACAGCCACTCCATCCTCTATTCCAGATCAAGGAATTGACCAAAACGAAAAGCAAGAGAGTTCAGAACAAATTTTATCCCCACCACCAACCGAAATTCCTGCTCCTACATTTACACCACATTATTCTCCATTAATAAGTCCTACACCAACCTCAACACCAACTAATACTCCATCTGCTACTTTGGAACCAATAGGAGGAAAAGAAATTGAGTCAGAATGCCCTTGTGGGAATGCTTCGGGATTGCCACCTAACAAATGCCCTGTGATTATGTGTGTTAGGTAAGTTTAAAGTTCTATGATCTCGCTTTACAATCTTTGATGTAATATTGCAGAAAAAATAGTATCTAGCAAACCAACCCCTGTTAAATCTTGTTCTGCCAATTGCTCCATCCCAGGCATAGTAGAGTTAAATAATCTTTCATACTTTAATATTAGATCTTCAGTATATGCATCTAAATTTTCTGGTATGTCAGGTGTTAAACCTAAACTTTGAACAACCTCATTCCTCTCATTTATAATTTCTTCAACACTAATATTCAACCCGGAAGAATTCTTTAATTGTCTTAAATCCTCGGAAAAAACTTCTACCAAATCTGAATAATCATCAGAACCTAAGTAATTACCGTGTATTCGAAGTTCAACTTTTGAATTTGGATATTTGGGCTGATTACTTAAAGTAAGCTCAACCTCCCCGATCATATACACAATTCTGCTAGGTTCTTCTGTGGTACTAGATATTTCTCTATCCATTGCTAGTTTGGTTTCTACGCATATTTCGATCTCTTCTCCCTATAATCCAACCCAAACCAGCCAATCCTAACATCGAGACTAATCCACCTAGAGTCCCTTTTTGTTGCCATGTTAAATCATCAGGTGAAATTGGATTTGGAACTTCAACGCCCGCACTTGGTACAGGGACCACACTAAACTCATTTGTGCCTTCTGAACCTTCAGTCGATTTTTCTTGCATTGGTTGAGGCACATTTACAGATGATGGAACAGTTCCACAATTGGTTCCTGTTAATTTGCTCAAATTACCATTCACTTTATTTACTTCATTTTGATCTGCTAAATTAATTCGTTTAAAACCTCTTTCGGGTGAAGTGTCAAAACCTTTTGCTTGATTTATACGAAAAGCTGTACCACTATTTACCCCCTTCCCACCATATTTTGAGAAAATCAACATTATTTCATCCGGAAACCTACCTGCCAATGTATCGATCAAAAATCCTTTTACAAAAACACTTCCATTAGATTCGAATACATATACACTTACATCCCTAAAAAGCTGTGTCAAAGAATTTATTCCACCATCTGCCACTCTTCCCATCCAAGCTGGCACACAAGGAAGAACATCTTTATGCTCTGAAGAAGTTTTTGAATTATTTGAACTTCTTGCTTCTACATGTCTTAAAAGTTCTTCAACTACTTTTTTCATTTGAGGATCAACAACAGTACCTGCAACCATACCTTTTTCTGCAATTTCATTTAAATTAGCGTCACTAAGTGGAATAGTTTGACCATTATTCTCAAGGGCGAGCGGTATTGCATACTCGAATGTATGACCTTGCAATTGACCATTAGTCATTTCATTTAATTCTCCAAATAAATCAGCTGCATAATGCCTATATTCATATAGGTGTGACGCATTCGGGTCTTGTATGCTTGGGTAAGTATCTAAAAAATATTGGAAATCAGAAACAATGCTATCATCTGGTGTTTGTGAAGTCTCCGGACCACTAAAAATACCACTACCTTGGAGGGAGCCTGGAATATCCATTCTACTAATACCTGTAGCCTCTGTTACTAAAAATCCAGCAAAACCTTTAAGAAATCCCCTACGAGTAATTGTCTCTGACATGATTGTATTATAGGCTATTAGTGTTCCTATGTCAATAACTTAATCATACATTTTAATTCGAGTATGTGCTAATGTAATTTAACAGTATCATATAAACTAGAAAATATACTAAACTCATGCCTGTTACTGCCTCAGATCTACTTAACCAAATAAGCATAGGGATTAACCTATTAAAAATTGACCCATATCCAGTAGTTCTCTTTGTTGTCTTTGTAGCTTCTTTTGCAATTGCCTACTTGATATCCAAAATAAATTTTATCTTAGCACTGCTAATGACTGCTTTAGTGACTATTGGTGTTGGAACAATAATTGTCCTTTACGAGTTCTCTAAATTAGGCTACTAAAGATCAAGTTGACAAATATTAAGATATTAGCTTATCTTAAGTTATGGAACAAAACAATAAAGATCCAATAGCTTCACAGGTAGAAACAACACCCCAAAACAATCCCACACCTCAAATGCCAACAGTCCCCTCTGCAACTGAAACAACCAGTAATCAAGCTAATTTGTCATATGCTTCAGTACCAAGAAGATTTATAGCCTCATTTGTAGATGGTGTTATTGTTGTTGTTTTGATAATGATAATATCTATTCCCTTAGCAATTTTACTCGGTCGCAGCTCAGCCTACAATACTTTGACGCAGCTCCTCAACATGATCGTAGGAAGTTTATACTATGTAATACTAATTGCCCGATCAGGTCAAACTATTGGCAAAAAGCTATTTAAAATAAAGGTAGTCAGTCTCAGTACAAACACGCCACCAAGTTACGGGAAAGCTTTTTTAAGAGAAGTAGTTGGCAAATTGATTTCAAGTGTAATTGTAGGACTTGGTTATTTCTGGGCAATTTGGGACAAGAAAAAACAGACATGGCACGACAAGATTGCAGGCACAGTGGTTATTAAAACCAATTGATCTTTAATCCAGAGCATAACTCCTTCAAATCCTGTTAAATTATTAGAATTTATAGTAAATTATAAACATGCCTGACTTTGGTAGTATTTTAAGCAAATCCTGGGAAACTGCAAAAAACTTTAAGTGGCTTTGGGTATACGGAGCTATTTTGGCCGTGGGCTCAGCTGGGAGTATGCAAACTTTCTCAAGAGGCACTAGCAGCGATTCTATAAGAGAAACAGATATTCCTGAAGAGGCATCAGAAGTTCTAGGATATTTTACAAACTCAACCATTGAATGGTTCAAGAATGTTCCTCTTTCTACTTGGCTTTGGCTAGCTTTAGCTTTACTAGTTTCATTGGGATTTTCAATGATAATAAAACTTATCTTAACCAACTGGGCTAAAGGAGCTTTAATCCATGGCATTTACAAAGCACACTTAGAAGATGGTGAGGTAAATTTAGGAAATACTTCACCTGCAGGAATTAATTCATTTAAAAGCTTAATCATATTTTCACTGCTTATGCTTGGAGTGATTTTAGCATCATTAATCATCTTACCTGGAGTTTGGTTTTTGGTTTATTTACTTCTAGGGGGAATGGAAAGTATGCAACTACTTTGGATAATCTTAGGAGCCATCGTAGGCTTTGTTTGCTTACTTATTGGAATAATTGTACTTAGTCTAATATCCGTATTTGCAGAAAGAATTATTGTTATTTATAAAGAAACTCCAATAAACGCTTGGAAGCGTGCCTGGAAATTAACCCGTTCAAATATAACCTCTGGCACAATAATGGGGCTATTAACAAATATCACAGAATCAGCAATTGGGTGTGTGGGTACAATCATTACTGTTATTTCCTTGGGTATACCTGCCCTTATTATTGTTTGGCCCAATGTCCAAAACAAAACGTTCCCTGGAATTGCAAGCCTTATATTTTTAACTCTACTTTTGCTAATATTTATTTTTCTAAACTTAATTATCAGAGCATTTATTACAGTTTTCAACTACAGCAATTGGAACCAATTATTTTATTTTGTAATCCAAAATGAGGACAAAAATCACAAAAAAGGTAAATAAAAATGCAAAACAAACAAAACATAAAATCTGATTCAAAAAAAATAGCTAGTGGCTGGATGCGACTCATCGCCGCAATAATTGACAGTACGCTATGGTTTTTATTTTTCCTAATATTAATTAACTGGATTTCTAGGGCTAATGATTTGCAACCACTTCTTGATTCACTTCTCTCCACAATAATTATTCTTTTAATTTCATATGTTCTCTGGCAAATTGTACAAGCTTTGCTTACATCCAAACTGGGAGGTAGTATAGGTAAGCTCATCACAGGAATAAAAGTAGTAAATCAAAGTGGAAAAACTCTAACTTTTAAACGTGCCCTTTTCCGTGAGCAGATCGGGAAAGCAACCTCTTCTCTTTTCTTTGGTCTAGGATACTTTTGGATAATTATTGATGATAAAAACCAAGGCTGGCACGATATGGTAACTGGCAGCAAGGTTGTAAAAGAAGGGAAGTATGGAATAGGGCTAGGTATTCTTGGATTAGCCTCACTCTTTATAATTAATTTTCTTGTTATTTCATCGACAATTTCTAACTTCCAAAGAAACAAGCACATATACCTAAATCTAATTCAAGATGCTGCTCGTGAGATTCAAAGAACAATAAATGAGGTTGATTAAAAGTAAGGTATCGCCATCCTCTAAAAAAGATCTCCTCTGTAACATATCCTCGGTCGATTAGTCTTTTATATCAAACTGTAAACATGTATAATATACTAATACTATTGAATTTGCTTTGCGAACGTTATGGAGTTAGATAAAAAATATAGTCCTGAAAGAAAATGGAGTCATGGTGCAGTTGCAGAACTTTTAACTAAATTTCTCCATCAAACCAATATATATGAAGAGGTTAGATCTGAACTCTACCCTATTCTATTCCGTCCAAATTCACCGCACAAAAGAACTATAGACAATATCGTCGATACTGGCTTTATACCAATTACAAAAAAGTGGATTGTACTAGGAGAATCCAGAAGTAAAATTCATTACGAGAAATACCTTAAGTCTCTTTTCTTACTTGACCCTAGCAAATTCACAGAAAGCGATATACTTAACCTCTTCTTAGCACAATATAAACTAAAATGTGCTTCTAAAGGAATTGCATCTGGACGGAAATATGATGGGAAAATAGAATTTTGGGGAAGAGAAAGAGAAATTACAGACAGGTATTTTGACGGTGAAGCAGGCAAACCCAATTATGATACAGTGGTTAGATCTTTGGGACCTGATTTAGCAGTTAATACATATTTAGCTTATCTATTATCTAGTAAAAAGTTGAAGATACCCGGTAAAAATGTGCCATTTGAGTTTATTGAAGACATTGAAAACCTCCTAGCTCCTTACTCAATTGAGTTGGATTCGCAATTATTACTTGATAGATTCAACTTTTTAATTAGTGATAAATTTATAAGCTACCTTAACCAAAATGGACACATTAAAGAAAACGAACTTACTCATTTTTTTGAAGAAGCAAGCTCTTGGATGCTTACACTATCACTTAAATTGCAAAAAGATAGTCCTAGACCTAATACACTTATACTGCCATACACTCCTCCACGCGCTGTGGAATTGTACCCCTCGATAGATTTCATTCCGTATATTGCAAGAACAATGCATAACTATCTCACTCTTATACCTAATTTTGTATCAGACAATTCTAACTTAGCCTTAAGTGATTTTGATTATGTGATTACGGATTTAATTAAATGCATAGAAAGATACTTATCCCATTATCTGAACAACTTATCCGGAAGAAATATGAGGTCTAAGATCCCAAAAGTAGCAGGTGAAGTTTTAACATATGTACCCAAATACGAAAACTTGCTAAGCCATTATAGACATCATATAGGTCTTATAAATAAGACCCAGGATAAAGGAAGGTCTGGTTCATCTGTTAGAAGCTACAGAGAAACACTGGAGAAAATAAAGGAGAGTGGCGGCAGGACGAGTAGCAAAAGAATCAGAATAAAAATGAAATACTTTAAGGAATCAATTCTTTAAGGTCATTTCTTCTCAACTAATTCTTCTCTAGTGGTTTCCCAATCTTTATCATAAAGAATTTTTTCTATGGCCAGATCATAGTTATGCAGTTCATCTGCATCAAACCATAACTTAATCTCTCTTTCTGCTTCTTCAATAGAACCGGATGCGTGAACTAAATTACGAATTGAACGCTCATCTGGATCAGAGATAAAATAAGAATCAATAGTCAAGTCAGCAGTAATTGTACCGACATCAGCTGAAAGTGGATTTGTATGACCTCTTATTTTTCTAACGTGCTGAATAGCATGCGCTCCTTCGATAACCATAGCAACAACTGGACCAGTAACAAGATACCTCATCAATCTTTTTTGGATATCCTCTGCAATTTCAATTGGGGTCCTTTTTATATCCTCTCCTTTTTCCTTGTACGCCGCAATAGTTCTTTCCCCTAACAGTTGTTTATCTTCTTTTGGCATATCATAGTGGTTTTTTGCCAAAGTAGCAGTTGACCAAACCATCTTCAATCCAACAACTTTTAACCCCTTTCTTTCGAACCTTGAAATTATTTCTCCAACTAAACCCCTTTGTACTCCATCTGGTTTAACTAAAACTAATGTTCGCTCGTGATGTTTTGTTTTCCTTGGCATTCTTTTATCCTATTAATAAATCTGACCAATTACTTTACTGATAGTAATATACCACAATTTTAAAAGACTTTTTAATACAAGATCTGTTTGTAAAAATCTAAAAACAGATTGTTATTGTGCGACCACCTCTAAGGGAGTCTCCCTGCAAGGTAGTCGTGACAACAATACTGTCTGTGGCTTTATTTGAGCAAGTCCTCAAATTGTTTCTCATTTTTAAACGGTCCAATTATTGCTAAATTTAATTTCTCTTTTACAAACACATCTTTAGCAACTTCAACAAGATCTTCTACTGTTACCTTATTTATTCCTTCAAATACTTCCTCTGGTGTCTCAACTCTTCCTAACATCAATTCCTTGATTCCAAAAAAACTATTTATTGCTTTTGTATCTTCTAGCCCTAATGCCAGATGTCCTTTGAGATACTCCTTTGCTTTTTTAAGTTCATCGTCCTTTATATCATGTCTGCCATTTGCAATTTGGTAATGTAAATCAAGTATTACCTTTATTGCCTCTGTTGCTCTTTTGGGATCAACTCCAGCATACGCAGAAATATAACCTGTATCCAGATAATGATCTACATCACTTCTAACTGCATATGCCAAGCCTCTTTTTTCTCTGACTTCAGTAAACAACCTGGAACTCATACCTCCTCCAAGAAGCGTGGTGAGAACTGCCTCTGCAAATCTTTTATTACTACCGTAAGGGTAACCAATAAATCCAAGAACAAAATGAGCTTGTTCAATATTTTTATTTTTCAAAAAGATTCTAGGCTCTTTCTGATCAGAGTTGAATTTTTCGTAGTCAGTTACATCTCCATCTTTAAGACTTCCAAAATACTTCTCTGCAAGTTCTATTACTTTATCTTGATCTATCCCTCCTGAAACAGTTAACAACATATTGTGAGTTTTATAATGTGTATTTCTATACTCCACAAAATCTTCTCTCTTTAGTGAGGTAACTGTTTCTCTTAGTCCAATAATGTCTCTTCCTAAATCATGGTCATTAAAAATCAAATTCTCGAAATAATCTCCAACTTTGCTCATAGGGATGTCTTCATACATACCCATTTCTTCTAAAATAACACCCTTTTCTCTTTCTATCGCATCCTCTTTTAATAATGGTGAAACAACCATGTCTGACAGCACATCAAAGGCAGTTTCAATGACACCTGAACGCGATTTTATATAGTAGTTAGTCCATTCCTTCGAGGTAGATGCATTAAATTGAGCACCAATTGCATCCACTGCTGTTGCTACTTCTTGAGATGTAGGACGCTTTTTTGTTCCCTTAAAGACCATATGCTCCAAGAAATGAGATATACCTGCGTTAGAGTCTTTTTCAAAACGTGAACCAACACGGGTCCAAACTGTAACTGTTGCCGACTCAAAATCCTCAAGAGGAACTGTTAATACTCTTAAACCGTTTTTAAGTTTAGTAATTTGATAGTCCATTTAGTAAAAGATTGTATCACCATTTAAGTAAGTTGTCTTGATATAAAAATGTTAGAAACAATCAATTGCAATGGACAAAATATTCATGCGATAATTTATAAATCAAGTTAAATAAATAGTAATTGGGATTTACCTGAATCAAAGTTTTTATGTTTATATTACCTACTTATTCTGAAGATTAAACTGTGATATATATAAATTAGGAGAAATAAAATGAATGAGCATTTCAGAAAAATAGCCGCTAAAATCTCACTGGTTGTAGGAACACCATGGGCATTTGTACTCGCGATAGTCATAATTCTAGCCTGGTTTCTTAGCGGACCTTTATTTGGCTTTTCAGATACATGGCAATTAATAATTAATACAGGTACAACAATAATTACCTTTTTAATGGTATTTCTTATCCAAAACACACAGAACAGAGATGCGAAAGCCATTCATCTTAAACTTGATGAGCTAATAAAATCAACAAGAAGCGCAAATAATCAAATGCTAAATGTCGAAGACGTTCCAGATGAAGAATTGGAAAGACTGCACCAGGAGTTTAAATCCTTTAACGATAATCATAATCACCCAAAAAGAACCTCTCAAAACAAAAACAAAAAAATATAATCTTTTGATAGAAATTGATCACAAAACTTTCTTATTTCACTAACTAATATCGTTATTGTACGACTACCTTGCAGGGAGACTCCTTGCAAGGTATACTCCATTTATGCCTCGCAAAAATACTCTGAAGATGTATGTAGATGATGCCTATTACCACGTTTATAATCGCGGAACCGACAAACGAAATATCTATGAAGATGAAGAAGACCATCGTGTTTTTCTTGGGTATCTTAAAGAATATTTATCCCCAACTGAAGGCTCAGAACCAAAAAAAGTGCTAGTTAATATAAACAATAAAATATTCCAAGGTACACCCCGCAAAAGAAAAAACTATTATGAAAACATTGAACTAGTAGCCTATTGTTTAATGCCGAATCATTTTCATCTCTTGATTAAGCAAACAGATAAAGAAGCAATGTCTCGCTTTTTGAGATCTCTTCTAACGCGCTATTCAATGTATTTTAATAAGAAATATAATAGAGTTGGTAAGCTCTTTGAAGGACCATATAAAGCTGTCTTAATAGATAATGATAGTTATTTGCTTTATCTCACTCGCTATATCCATAAAAACCCTGGAAAGTATAAATTTGATTTGACTAAAGCATACTCATCTTACGCTGAATATTTGGGAATTAGAAAAACACCATGGATAAAGCCAAACTTAATACTTTCTCAATTTTATAATAAAAAATCTCCAGAGATAAAGAAGTTTATCTCATACGAAGAATTTGTAGAAGGAAAAATTCATTACCCTGTAAGAATGGATGAATATACAATCGAACAAGAATAAGTAATAAATTGACCCTCCAAAATCCTTTCTGTCCTTGTGCGACCACCTTTAAGGGAGTCTCCCTGCAAGGTAGTCGTGACAATTCTAATAGCTACATTTTAGTAGGCACCTTAATACCTAGCAAATTCAACCCGTTTTCTAGTACCTGTCTAACCCCATTAGTCAGAGCTAGACGAAAATTCTGATTATCTGATCCAATCATATGGTGCTTGTTATAAAACGTATTATATGTTTGTGCCAAATCATATATATAATTAATAAACGTATTGGGTGAGTAAGTCTTTGCCACACTTTCGATCTCTTCTTGATATCGATATAATTTTCGAAGTAACAAATCTTCTTCTTGATTTATTTCTATATTATTGTTCTCCAGACCCTTCAAATCTTTATAGTTTGCCCCCAGAGCCTTAACCAATACATTAGAAGCCCGAGCAACAGTATACTGAACATAAGGTCCAGAATTACCTTCTGTAGATATGCTACTTTTTATATCAAATATAATATCCTGTACTGGATTTGTCTTTAAAAAGGCATATTTAACTGCCCCAATACCAACTATTTCCGAAATACTTGCCTTCTCTATTTCATTAAGATCTTCTCTACTTTCTACAATCTCTCTAATCTCCCTGACTATGGTATCCACGAGCTCAACCGCACCGACTATATTACCTGTACGTGAACCCATTTTCCCCTCTTTGAGTTGAATCATACCAAAACCAATATGCTCAAGTCTTCCTTTCAAAAGGGGATCAATCTCTTCAAGAGCTTTAAATACTACCTTAAAATATTCATTTTGTTCTGCTGCTGTTGAGATAATAAGAAGATCATAAGGCCAATCTTTCATCTTCATCTGCTCCAATGCTAACTCTTTAGCTTCGTATGTAGGAGTTCCATAGCTTGTTATAAAAACTCTATCATGTAACCCATACTTGCTACCTTCAAAGATAACTGCCCTTTCACTTTTAGTAAAAACATCATTTAAATTACGCTTCACTTCCTCAATGCCCTTTTCGTAAACTTCAGACTCAAAATAATACTTGTTGTATACAATACCCAATCTCTCCTCGAAGTGCTTGTAAAACTCAACACTCCATTCTCTTGTTTCTTGCCAAAGATCCAGTATCTCAGGATCTTTGGCATAAATTAATCTGTTTAAAGTTTTGATTTCCTCTTGAATTTTTTCATCATCTTTGTATGCCTTTGAGCCGTTTTGATACATTTCTTGAAGGAGTTTAACCTTATCTTCTAAACCTTCCGGTATCAGAGGCTTTTCTTTTTGAAAAGCCCAAAGACATTTTGCCACATGTAAGCCAACATCACCTTGGTAGTTGGCACGAAAAACTTCCGCACCAGTTGCCTCAAGAAATCTACTCATACTTTCGCCGTAGATATATGAAAAAAGATGACCGATGTGAGGCATTTTATGGGTATTCGGTTGGCCAAACTCAAACATTATACGTTTACCTTGAAATAAATCAGACTTCCCATACTTGTCACCTCTTGTATTTACCGTTTTTAAGTTATCGGTCAATACTTCTTTTTTAATCCAAAAATTAATAAAACCGGGACCAGCCACTTCGATTTTTGATATATAATTTTTTAGATTGTTATCTTTTGATAGCTTAGATACAATTTCTTCAGCAGCTTTTCTAGGATCTTTTTTTTCCTTACTTGCTATTTGCATTGCTATATTTGATGAATAGTCACCATTATCCATACTCTGAGGAAACTCTATATGGACATTTTTTTCTTCGGTTACATTTTGTAACGCTTCGTGGATTTTATTTCTTACCTGCATTATGCTATTGTACACGCTCAAGCTAGAATATTTCTAGTTTGTGTGGTTTGAAGCAGAGGTCGAAATATTGCGAGAACCCGATTTATAGAGAGATCAAAATAGATTTAATCTATAATTAGAAACAAAAACTGATACATTAACTCAATTTGCAAACTAGTTTAGACATATATAGAAAAATACAATGAGTGAAGTATTACCACCCAATGACAAAGACAAGGGAGAACAAATTAAAACTCCCTACGAACTTATTGAGTACATTTGGGATAAAGCATTAGAAGATCCTGGCAGGAAATCAATCGAAGAAGAAAGACAGTCAGGTTTAACTTCTATGGAAAAAGATTTATTAGCACTTGTTCCAAGTCACAGTAGCGCATGGAAAAAATTTTCTTTGGATTTCATCTCTGATCCTACTAGTGTGGAACTTCATGACCCAGAAATCATAGAAAGCAAAGATATCCAGTTTGTCGAACACGCCACTGGTTCTCCGGACAACCCAATAGAGAATCTACCACTAAAATATTCTATAATGGAAGCATCTATAGATAAAACCGAATTTCAAAGATTGCCTCATGACTTTGAAAAAGCACCACCACAAGTATACGTAAATGTGAGAGAGATATTCAGCGACTCTGAAAGAGATGTTCAAAATATACTTAGAGGGTTACTAGAAGAATATATTAACCCTCTAAGATCAAATAGGTACGGAGAACGAATTAAGAAGAAAAGAGATACTTTAAGAAACGAGATTTTAAAGATATCTAGCATACTACTAACAGACCTGACTCTTATAGGAAAAGTTGTTTACTACAATCCAAATGTTAGAAATCGAGAACCGTTGAATATTCTCGGATTTAGGCTGCTATTTACAGCTGGTGGAAATTTGATTGTCTACAAACTACTAAAATGGCATGGTAAGAACACACAATCAAAAATGAATTTGGACCTACCAAGTTATGATATTGTAAAAAATAAAATCCACCCAGAGCTTGAAATACCGATGAGAAAATTTTCTCAAGAAATCAGAAAACGAGCTGGTAAGTTGTAATTCAAGTACTTTAAAGGAGTCTCCGCATGAGGTGGTCGCGCAATAACTAATTATGTAACTATCTGCTGGTATTTATACTGTAGCTGCTACCATCTGTACTCAATATCACATGTCCAGATGTATCAGTTCTATATACTTCTAATCCTTTTGTTCTTAACATTTCTAGAATTTCTTTATGTGGATGTCCCCATGGATTCTTACCAGACGAAATAACAGCAATCTCTGGATTAGATTTTTCTAGCAAGTCTCTAGTAAGCCCATTTTTGCTTCCGTGATGAGGTACTTTTAGATACTCTATATCACTTACCTCTCCTGCTAAAATCATGTCGTCGGTTATTTCTGGTTCAATATCCCCTGTCAACAACGCATCAAACTCACCATACCTCATATGAATAACAACCGAAAAATTATTAGGATTTTCATCACTATCATATACTCCAAGCACATTAGAATCTTTAACACTAATTTTATTTGAACTGATAAAATTGCTTGTTGGCCAAATTACATCTAAATTAATCTCTCCAATATTAATGTTTCTTGTACTTTGCAATTCAATGGTGTCAGTATTACTATTTCCAACTAATCCTTCTAATGTCTCCCACTCTATCCCTTCAGCATCTAACCCACTAGTAGCAAAATACTTCACATTATATCTTTCTACTACATCAATAAGACCGCCAAAATGATCTTTTTGTGGGTGAGTTACTATAACCATATCAATACTCCTATCCCAAAATGGAATATATCTACTCAGGCAATCCATAACTTTGCTATTAGGTCCACCATCTATTAATATCTGGTTTTTGCCATGAACAACTAAAATTGCATCCCCCTGTCCTACATCACATGCAATTAATTTTAATTTAGGACTTGGCCAGTTAATTAGTATTAAAATTAGAAGACTAAGAGCAAGTAGTGTAAAAAACAAAAATACTTTCGTCCCTTTTGACATTAATTCAGCTTGAAGTTAAATTGAAGATAAATCAAGATACTAGTTATTCCTTGCTTAATCTTGACTGCATATATTGCAGTGCCTCATTAAGATCTTCTATAGTGACATCTTCAGGTCTAACAAGGTTGTATCCGGATCTATTCCATGGCATGGTAGCACGTAAACCTTCCATAAACTTTTTATATCCTTCAGGTAACTCTTCTGCTCTACCTTCTGCTTCAGCCAATTGTTTATATCTAGCATTTGTTGTCATTAAAAAAACCTTTGCTTCAGTGTCAGTAAAGCTAATTTGGGGATATGATAATTTTTTTTGTCTATCGATTTCTGCTTCCCGCTTCCTAGATGCTATTATTTTCAGTCTTTTTTCCCAATCTCTATAAAAAAAACGCTCCTTTAAAGTTAGCGATATCAGCAAATCATGTTGTATATCTTTGCCTTTTTTAGACTCTACAGACTCTAGGTCATTAACAAACATTTCCCAGGCTTTTAACAAACATTTCTCTCTCAAAATCTCCTTTTGTGCTTCTGGGTTTGGTCCTTCATAGCTTTCCATTTATTAATTATATCATTTTAAGAAAAGCCTGTTAAAATGATAAAGGCTCTAAAAACTAGATCATATAAAATCAAAACATATCACTTTAATTTCCGCATGGACAATTCTTGTATAAAGTTTTCATTATTTTTAGCAGACATACTTCTAGACTGATAATTTTAGCCTCCCACAAATTCTGGATCTAAAATATTATACTAAACAAAAATCTCTATTACTTTTACAAACAAAAAACTTAATGGATAACTAAAATAGAGTAAAGCTCTCCCCATAGGTTCATAAATCATGCCTAAAATTCCTGCCATCATACCAAACACTGTAATCAATGGAATTGTCCAAAGTACCAAGGCATTAATTAGTGGTGACAAAAGGTTAAACTGACCAAATACATAATACAATATTGGAGCCACTCCTATTTGAGCTGCCAAAGTGGTAGATAAATCTTTTCTTAAAACGAGCGGCATTTTATGGATCAATCTATCTATTTTTGGTTCAAAAAGCATCATACTTGTTGTTGCAGCAAACGATAATATAAACCCTAAATCTGTTAACCAAGTGGGCCAAACAAGAAGCATTACAACTGCTGATACGACAAGTGCTCTTATTGCAGAACTAACCCTGCCTAGTGTTTGTGCAGTAAAAGCAATTGATCCCATTATTCCCGCTCTTACAAGCGGTGCTTCTAACCCTGCAATTAGGACATAAATCCAAATTCCAAATATAGAAAACAAAACAGCACGTTTCCTAGGCAAAAATAACATGAATATTCCTAACAAAAATCCTGCCACCAGAGTTACATTCATACCCGATGCTACAACAACATGAAGCGTGCCGGTTTTTTGGAGCATTTCAAAAAAACTTTCTGGCATTGCCTCTTTTGATCCAAAAGTCACCCCACCAATAAGTGAGGCATAGGGATCTGTTAAATTTTTTTTGTAAAACGATAAAATCTTCTTCCTTAATGAATAAAGTATGGAATTAGATTCTCTATGAAACAATAATTCTGGGTCCTTAAGACTACTTTCTTCTACTACACCTTCAATTACCACATAATCTCCATAATAAACTCTTGGAATTAATGGTAAATATATTTGTAGTCCTTTTAGTTTTAGTCCTTGAGAGTTTGAATACCTAACTGGCTCTGATGTAACATTTGATCTGATTCTTATTTTATCTCCGTTATTAAATACTGGTTTTGTTGAGTTGTAACGATAACCAATTAAAATTATGAAAAACAACAATACTACAACATTTATGCCACCTATAGTCAATTTTGTTTTTGACATCAATACATTTCTAACACCAAGTTATAAGTTTTTAAGTTTTAGTAGACTGAAAACAAATCTTTATTTCTCTCATAAACATTTGTTTTCAAAATCTTCTTTTGTAAGAGTTCTTCTACAGATGAGTACGGTCTGTGTTCAATTATGCTTTTGGCTGTAACTGGGCCAATTCCCCACAGGTCTTCTAATTTTGATTGACTTGCTTCGTTTATGTTCACTTTTTCTTCGGTTTGTCCTAAAATAGTGGTTGATGTTGTTTGATCCCCTCCTGTATTGTTAGCACTCGCCTCTTGTGACTGCTCATTAAATTTTTTTATGTATACTTTTTGTCCATCTGTTAGTTTAGCTGCACGGTTTATAGTTTTTGCTATCCACTCAATATCAGCGTCATTATTTATCCCACCTGCGGCTTCAAGTGCTTCTTCTATTCTTGATTCTAGGGGCAATTCATAAACTCCCGGTTTGTTAACTGCACCGGAAACTTCGACAACTATTTTCCCTGTTGTTTCTTCTGCCTCAACTGATTCATCTATTATTTGAATTTCATCTTCTGCAGAGTTTTGATTATGGATAGAGGAGAATATTCCCGTTCCAGTTAGAAGTATCCCAATCAGAAAAAATACAACAGCGGGAAGATTTTGAGAGGCAAAGGAAAGAGGATTAAATTTTTCGTTATTATCATCGAAGTACTCAAACTCCTCTGCCATTAATTTATATTAATACGAAAGTTTTTAGGGAGTAAAGAAGATGATTTTAAATTGCCAAAAAAACAAAGGAAATATTTGAATTCTGTGGCTTAAATCCTACTCCCCTCCCAAATCTAGACTAAAATTCTTTAGGTTTTCAAAGGTTCTCTCTGACTGCAGATAGGAAGGCTTTAAAGATAAGGCACAATACAAATTCTCAAGGTCTAACTTTTACGTATGCGAGTGATGGATTAGTTTCTACAGATGTTGCCTCTTCTTGGACCTTATCGTCAAGTAATGGAAGTTCAGATCCTGAATATATATGGTAATTGATATTTCCAATTTCCACTGTACCTAACTTGACCACAGTAAATTCATTATTTTTTCTCTGCCCTAATCCATAAATTTCATAATCTTGTGGTTTGAACATTGGGTTTCTATCATCCTGGTACTTGACTCTGTTCCTGTTCAGCATATCCCTAACTCCTTCAGAATCAAATAAATACTTTGTTATTTCAAATTTACCAATTTTTTGTCTTCCTGCATGTTGAATGTAATTTAAATACTTGTCCCCATATCCTGCGAACTGTAACAAATCCTGAGCTGAAGCTGGTTCAGGAAACATCAGGTAATTTAGCACAAAAGCTTTCTCCGGTTCAAACCAGCTAAAACGACCTCTGCTTTTAATACTTGAATTATAATGACAATCAATAAAATCACTATCAAAAATGGTTGCTCCACCCCAATGGAAATATATATACCTGAGACTCCAAATCCCTTCCTTAAATCCAATCAAGTTTACTTCCATATTAACATCCCTTGCTGAAGAAGAGAAAGCATTCACATAAAGAGAATTATAATGGTCAGCAATGATATATGTATCACCTATACTTTCACTCCTATGTAGGATATCAGCCTCTCCACCTAAATCGTAATGGCTGATTCCTCTTTCCCAAGACTTTATTCTATAATCTTTAGGAGAATTGACGATTCCCAACATAGACCTGAAGTGTTGTGTGGTTGTATTGGAGTATCTGAGCAATTCTGGAAGTTTCACTGCACCCGCAGCTTTCTCTTTTAGTATTGGTTTGTTTGATTCTGCTACCCCAAAGTATCCTAAATCTAGTACAGATTCACAAACTTGTACTGCTATTTCGTGATTTGAGAGAACATTTTCTTTTTTGTTCCCTCTTTCTATTAACCTTCTCAACATAACCGGGGAAATTATATTATAGAGTACGGTGAAATTCTACTCTCATACTTTTTAAGTGATTAAATTACAAATTAACCTGCCTCTACGGTACAGATAAATAAATTTGCTCAATTCTTGAGTTCTTAAATATTTGGGTTTGAAACCAAAACTTTTAATTTTAATTTCAAATGTTGGATATCTTTTAATTATCAGAAGCGTTGATCGTAATATAATTTATATTTTAATCCTTGTTTGTTATTACTCTTCACTAGTATCTGGAGTGTCATCGAAAACAATTTCTTCTACTTCGGGATATATTTCTAATACTTCTTCCCCTCCCTCGGGAGTTACAGTCAATATCTCTAGTACTTCAAGAACACGACCTTTATTATCAATGATTATTTCAAATTCCTTATCACCATAACGAATAATCATTGGTTTACCCTCCTCGAAAGAGAGTCCGTCAAGCAATTCATCAAGATGCGTTAAAACATACTCAGAGTCAACTTCATCTTCTGATCCAAATTTTTCTCTAAGCCCTTCATCAAAATCAGATAACCTTTCTGCCATAATATAATATTTTATCACAATAGCACAAAATTGACACTTATACAAAAATTGTATCCTTTAGATCTCTGTCTAACAGATTTTGTACTGCAGATTCTCGTTTTCTCTTGCTAGGCTCCTTTATCTTCTGCCTTGATTGGCAAATAGGTACTGTTGTATCCTCAAATCCATAAGTGAGACTCTAAAAGTTTTTCGTCATTCCACTCTTCTTGAAGTAGTTGAGGAGTATAGATATCTCTTTTTTCAGCGAAAATGGTGTTTAGATTGCGAATATATTTTGCTGCTTGATCTTTAAATTTTTTATGTTCACCTTCGTATTTACTATTAGAATCACTTTTTATTGACTCTGGAGTGATACCAAAATATACATTAGGATATACTTGCTCGTTTAAAAATAATGCAGACTGAAGCAAGAGTGATGTAAATGTCACTTTCTGATCCGTTTCTTTTAATAATCTATAGGAAACGATAAGTAATGACTGTCCAATATTATCTTTAAATAAATTTTGACGGAAAGGCTCAAATCCCTGCTGAATCCTAGATATTAAAGTCCGTTCAGCTCGTGACAGATCTTCTTCAAATTCCTCTAACCTGCCAGGTATTAAAATTATGTCATCCTCACGTCGGAACTTTTCTGAATGATTTGCTGAATTTTCAGTCATGGGAGTATGTTATAAGGTAAATCATTCTGGATCAATACTTAAGTTACTCGAAACCTTGTGAAGAGTATCCCTGTCAGCCGACAGTAAGGCTGTAAAGATATTCACTATTAAGTAGTTTCACTGATCCAGATATAACTGAAAAAAAGTAATAGCTCCAACCATTTAAAGGTCAATACCTACCTCACAACAAAATTAACCAACTTCCCAGGCACGAAGATTGTATCTTTTACTTCAACACCATTTAAATAACTTGATACATTATCGATACTTCTCACCTCATTCAATACAAACTCTTTATCCACTGCCTTATCTCTTGGCAAATCAAGCTGACCTCGTAGCTTACCATTAACCTGAACAACTACAGTCGCAATATCATCTTTAGTTAACTCCGGGTCATAATCTGGCCATTTGGATGTATGTACACTATTCTCATGCCCTAGTTTCTCTCTCCATAACTCTTCAGCCATAAAAGGTGCAAATGGTGCTATAAGTTGTGCTAATGCAGCCAAAGCTTCTTTTAAGCTGGATGGGTTATTTTCATCGGTGGATTGATGATCTGAACTAGAAAATTCACGTATTGTATTTACTAACTCCATAATTGCTGATATTGCAGTGTTGTATTTAAATTGGTGTAAATCACTGGTTACCTTTTTTATAGTTTGGTGTAGTTTGATATTTAATATGCGATTTTCTTCTTTTGTCAAAACCTTATTTTCAAGGTCATCATATAAATTCCAAACCCTCATCAAAAATCTATTCATTCCTTCTATCCCTGTATCTCTAAAATCTCCACCTTGATCATAAGGACCTAAAAACATCAAATAGGTTCTTAGTGTATCAGCACCAAACTTTTCAATATATTCATCAGGGTTTATTACGTTTCCCCTGGATTTACTCATTTTTGCACCTTCAGCAATTATTAGTCCATGGCTAAAAAGGAATGGAAATGGTTCTTCAAAATCAATATATCCCCAATCATTTAATGCCATTGTGACAAATCTTGAATACAAAAGATGTAAAACAGCATGCTCTGCACCACCAATATACGAATGTACAGGTAACCATTTTTTTGTGATTTCTTTATTAAAAGGATCTTTATTGCTTTTCCATTCCTCTGATTTCAAATTTGGATATGCCAAGAAGTACCACGAACTATCTAAAAATGTATCAGACACTTCCATCTCTCTTACTGCCTTCCCTCCGCACTCTGGACACTTTGTATATTTCCATTCCTCAGGAGCATTACTTAATGGTGTGGTTCCATCTCCTTTAGGTTTAAAGTCTTCTATGTCTGGCAGGACGACTGGTAACTGATCCTCTGGTACAGAATACCAACCCGACATTTCACTTTTCTCTCCTTTGCCTTCTTGATTACAATTTTCGCAAAAGATCATAGGAATTGGAGGGCCCCAATATCTTTGTCTGGATATCAACCAATCACGTAAGTGATAATTTACTTCTTTATCTGCCCAATCTTCGTTTTCTACTATCTTTTCTCGAGCCTCGGTACTGCTCATTCCAGAATATTTACCTGAATCAACCAACTCGCCTTCACCATCATATGGCAATTCTTCATCGCTTTTTATTACTTGCTGTATTTTTAAGTTATACTTACTTGCAAATTCAAAATCTCTCTCGTCGTGTGCAGGGACTCCCATTACTACTCCTGTTCCATAATCCATAAGTACATAATCAGCCACGTAAACAGGAATTTCTGCACCATCTGCGGGATTTTTAGCCTTAATTCCTGAATCGACTCCAGTTTTTTCTTTTTCTCCTTCTTTACGCTCTTGATCTGATTTATTAAGTGCCTGGTCAATATATCTAACTACATCTTTTCTATTGTTTTCTGGAACATATTCCATCAAATATTCTTTCGCAAACTCAGGAGCTACTACAATAAATGTTGATCCAAAAATAGTATCAACTCTGGTTGTAAAAGCTTCTATTGTAACTCCGGATTTTGCAATCTGGAACTTAACCAGTACACCTTCTTTTTTCCCTATCCAATTTCTTTGGGCTGTTTTAATCTTTTCTGGCCATATCAAACCATACTTTTTTACATCATACTCGTGCATATTCGGCAATCCATCCTTTAACCAGGATTGTAAAGTGTTATCTTGATTGTAATTATGAGTCTGCGATGCAGCCTTCCCAGACGCACTCTTTGGGTTTTTATGGGACCCAAAAGTAGAGCTGGCATGCTGTTGAGCAGACGATTGAGTACCATCTATATTCTTAAGCAGTCTCTCTGCATAATCTGTAATCCTAAAATACCAAGAGGCCATCTCACGTCTTTCAACTTTAGTTTTGCAGCGTTCGCACAATCCAGCCTCTACTTGTTCATCTGCAAGAACTGTCTTGCAGTTTGGACACCAATTAACCATAGCAACCCCTCTATAAGCAAGCCCGTGCTTAAACATTTGAATAAAAAGCCATTGTGTCCATTTATAGTAATTTGGGTCGTATGTCTCTAAACGATAATTCCACGCATAACCATTACCTATCGATTTGAGTTGGTTGTAGAAATTCTTTTCAGTTATTTCAGCGTTTTCTTTAGGGTGTCTACCCACTTTAATAGAATAGTTTTCGCTGTGTATTCCAAAACCATCCAACCCAATAGGCTCAAACACATCTGCTCCTTGCATTCTATTAAACCTTCCATACACATCAGCTCCAGTAAATGCGTACATATTTCCTACATGTAAACCTTCTGCTGAAGGATAAGGAAACATCATTAAGTTATAAAATGGGTTATTGGCATTTTTTAAATCCGGATGATATAGATTTTCCTTTTGCCAGTTTTCTTTCCATTTTTTTTCTATGGACTGGTGGTCAAAATTTCTTTTTAACGTCATGTACGTATTATATACAAAAATAGACTTATCTGCGAAATAAGAGAAAAAACTCCTCTCTTTTTGTCTTTAAAGTGTTTTTTGCGTTAATTATGTGCTTGTGCGGAAATTTATTTGCGGTTATTATTAAGTACAATTTGTACAATTACAAAATCAGAAATAAAAATAAGTTAAAACAAAGACAAAAACTTGCTTGTTACCTATAGCTAAAAATAGTTTTCAGAATTTTTTTGCAAGTCCAAAGCAAAAATATTACTTTTGCCCTGTTTCTTGAATTATCTTCAACCTCCAATTTGCCTAGCAGAAACACTTGTCGAGTGACAAACTGTAAAAGTAAAAACTCATAGTTAATTTTAAATACATAGTAATAGCCTTAATATTTACCGCTTTTTGCAAATTTCAAAGAACGTTTCCAGTTTTTTTAGGAATATTTGGAAAAATTTCCTAAATTAATGAAAAAATGCTGAAAAGGAATATGTCTAAATATATATAAGTATATCATCGTACCTGACCATAAGGCTCATTGTCTATTCCTGTATATACTTCTACAAAATCAGCTTTGTTTCTAAGTAAAGCACTATCAATTGGTATACGCATAACATTTCCTGGTAATTGTTCTATCTCCAGATCATCATTTATTAAAGATATAAAATTGGCATGACCTGGCAAAATATCAAACTTACCTTTACCATTTGAGGAAGATACTCTTAGAGCTTCTCCTTTAAAAATATCTCCATCTCTTGAATGAACAATTACATTAAGCTTTTTTTCCATCCTTTAAATCCTTAGTTGTTGTTATATAAAGGAACTGGTCTTCTGTTACATGATCCCAATTACCTAAAATTATATCGTTAAGGTCTTTAACAGCTTCTTCTACTGGAACATATACACCTTCTCTACCTTTTTGGTTTGCTGCTACAGAAAATGATTGAGTCATGTAATTCCTAATTTTTTGTGCTCGTTTGTATGTTAATCTATCTTCGGCAGATAACTCTGACTCACCTACCAAAGATACTATTCTACTTAAATCTTCTGCATCTTTAAGGATATTTCTTGCTTTAATTACAGTATTATAATGAAAATCTCCCACTACATCAGGATTTAAATATTCAGAACCTGAAGCAAGAATATCAATTGCAGGAAGTATTCCTTGCTGATACAAACTTCTGGATAAAACCACAACCGAATCCAAATAAGGGAATACAACCTGAACTCCGTGGTCTAAAAGATCATCAGCAGGTACATAAATTGCTTCAATTGTTGTTATATTACCTTTTTCTGTTGAAACCAAACGCTCGTGGAATGTTGCCATTTCTCTTTCCAGAGTTGCCTGGTAACCATCCTCAGAGGGAAGTAAATTAGTAAGTACAGAAAGTTCATTTCCTGCCTGAGCATATCTATAAATATTATCTACAAAAAACAACACATCATTCGTTGTCTCATCGCGGAAATACTCTGCAAGTGTTGCGGAAGATGAAGCTGCAGTAAAACGAACAGCAGGATTTTCCCCCATCGTTCCGAAAACAAGACTAGTGTTTGATAGCACAGTTGCTTTTTCAAGCGACTCATACAGTTCCAATCCCTCTCTGGACCTCTCACCAATACCAGCAAATATAGAAATAACCTCATCTAATTTCTTAGTTGCGTTATACATAATTTCAGTCAAAAGCATTGTTTTACCCACACCTGCACCTCCAAACAAACCTGTCTTTCCTCCAATAATCATCGGGGCAAACACATCCAATGCTTTTATTCCTGTTTCAAATAATTTCCCCAGTTCTTTATTTTGAGTTGTATTAGTCTTATATGCGTGTATTGGAATGGATTTTTCAGCATTCAGATTTCCATTTCCATCAAGAGGATTTCCTTGAACATCAACTACTCTACCAAGCAACTCCTTCCCTACTGGAAAAAGCAGTTGATTATCCGTCCTAAACACCTTTTGACCTCGAGCAAGAAAATTCGTACTAGACAAAGATAAGCAGTAAAAACTATCTGTCCCAGAAGATGAAATAACCTCCATTGAGACTTCTGGTTTTTCCTTTGTTTTCAAAATCTCATAAATAGCAGGTTTAAAATCACTGCCGAACTCAACTTCAACAACATTTCCTCTGATAGACTTTATAGTACCGCTTTCCATATTTAAAACCCTTTAGAATGCCTCTCATGAACTGAGAAAGCATAATAAGATGACGACAATGAATTAATTTGTTTTTTGTTAATTTCCTTGTGAATTGCCATTAACCTTTCTATCCTAGCTTCTTTAATTCTGTTAGAAATATTTGCTGAAGCACTGTCCATAGCAAGGATCCTTGATGCATACCTAGCTAATTGAGATTCACGAAGTACTTGGTCAAATAATGAGGTGAAAACTTGGGTCTCAAAAAACATCAAGATATCTTCAATACTAGGTTCAAAAATATAATCCTCATTAGTATTTTCTACATCGCTTGTATCAGTTCCTGCAGAAATATCAGTAACAACAGAGTCTTGAGTTACAACGGTTTTATACTTACCGTGATACACTTTGATGGTTTTATACTGTACTAAATGTCTTATTAATTTTTCTAAATTATCTTTTTCTATACCCCAGTCAGAAAGCTCGAAATATGTATAAGGACGCTTTGGAGCATGAGATAAATACATAGATACTCCAACTTTACCTACAATTGCTGCTTCCATATCTTCGTTTAGGACATCACTAATAAAATCCTTAAACGATTTTTCCACAATATCACCATAAAATCCTGTATTAGCAGAAATAAAGACAGCCACTGTTTTTCCATTGTGAGGCAAAAATGTGATGTGACCTAACCCTTTTTGAGCTGTTTTTTTTACATAAACAGAAAGTGTTGATTTAAAAATATCGTTTATAGACTCTAGAAAATTACGGTTAGACAATACAAACTGCCTGATTTTCATCATTCTGGAAGAAGCAATTTCTCCATAAACATCTACCAATGTTTCTAAAGATTTTAGTTGTCTTATTTCTGAATCTAATTGTTTTTTGTATAACATGATATTTACTTATATAGATTTACATATTTTGTTGTATTATCAGTTGGTCATCTTGTTTCAAATAATTAACTAAATCCATAAAATTTTCGTGTTTCTCCAATAGATTGTCTACTGACTCTTTATAAGTTTTATCTGAATAATATTTTGATATAATCATATTCATATGATTTTTCATTTTGGCTATCTCCGTTTCAGCCCAAATATTTGCCCACAGACCGGCTAGCATAAGAGTATTTATGTTATTTGGGATAATTGTTGTTGGCGACTGGTTAAAATAAGCATAAATTTTGTCACCCATGTCGAGAATCCTTCTGGTCTCCTCTCCTATCTCTGCTCCAAAGTGCATAAATTGGGTCATTCTATCGTGCTTAACTAAAAAACTACTAATCTCTCTACTCATGCTTCTACTAAGCGGTCTTTGAGTATTGTGACCAACTCTAGTGACAGACAAGAATGGATTTACTGCAGGTCTTCGACCCTTATCAAATAAATCAATATCAAAATATATGTGTCCATCAGTCATCGCCATCAAATTAGTTTGAATGTAATCTGACAAATTTCCTAGTACTGAATCTGCAATTGGAAGACAGGTAATTGACCCTTTATCAAAATTGCCTGCTCGCTCAAGCAACTTTGCATGGATATAAAAAATGTCTCCTGGGTAGGAACTTCTACCTGGAAACTTTTTAGCAAGCAAAGAGATTTCTCGATAATTTTTTGCATGAGCAGTAAGATCATCAAGAACTAACAAAACATCAAGCCCTCTATCTCTAAAATATTCCGCAATTGTCATTGCTGTATAAGGTGTAAAATGTATGGTTCCCGGAGGATCAGATGAACGAGAAGAAACTACGATTGATTTATCTGCAACACCAGATTTTTCGAGAGTCCTTAAAACAGAGTCAATATCCGTAGATCTTTTCCCGATAAGTGCATAAATACAAACTACACCATTATTCGCTTGAGAAATAATAGTCTGAAGTAAAAAACTACTTTTACCTGTACCTTTGTCACCTATTACAAGTTCCCTTTGCCCTTTAGCAAGCGGTACAATTACATCTACAACACTTACACCAGTATCAAGTGGTTTCTCTACTTGCTTCCTGTTCATTAAAGGAGGTGGTTCAATATCAATTGCTCTCATCTCAACATTACTGATACTCTTCTCTGATATTACTTTGCCAAACACATCAACATGACATCCTAGAAGGTCAGCACTCACTTGTGCTTCCACCATTTTTGTACTTCTAGCTGCTTTTTGTCCAACACTAACCTGGTCACCTGATATAAACAAAACTTGTACATAATCTTCATTTATACCAATAGATTGCCCTATACTTTCGTTCTCAAAATAGATAATTTCTCCTATGCGTACACCTGGAAGTCCTCTAACATAAATAACTGAGTGTATAATTTGATCCACAGTACCTATTTCTTTTGTTGACTCCAATAGTTTTTGAAAATTATTAGCGATCATAAATATATCTTTCTATTGTTTATTCTTAACATCTGTATCATTTTTAACTTCCTGATGCATAATATTTGCAACTTTCTTTCCCAGAGAATAATCACCGTACATACCTTTGTACTCAAAGATCGCACCTGCTACTAAATTGGGGTTTATTTTTATATCAAGTATAAATTTACTTTTTAATGCTTCTTGAAATTTTGCATATATTTTATCTACTTCCCTTTTCGATGGCTCATAAGCCAAAGTTACAGTCAGTTTCTCTAACTTTGATAATTCTTCTGCCAAATCAGTTAAAAATTTTTCTTTATCTTTTTGAGCAGTAAAATCATCTTTTATTGCATCATAAACCCAAAATCGAACTTTACTCTCAAGAGATTCAGCCAGATCTTCTTGGTATAAACTTTCTTTTAAAGTTTGAATTTCTTCAAGAAGAATCTGCACATCATTCCTAGTTTTAATTTTTTCAAATATTTGTAAGTACATCTCTCTTAAATTCCTCTACTGATTCATTTACAATTTTTTCGTGATCTTTTTTATTGATCTCTTCTGATATTATTTGCATAATAATTTTTTGACTTAGTTGAGAAACTGTTTTCTCAAATTCCTGAATTCGTTGTTTTTTGTAAGATTGAATTTCTTTATTAGCTTCAACTTGAAGTCTTTCAAATAATTGTTTAGTTTCCTTGGCAGCATTTGATATCTCTTGTTTAAAAATTTTAACACCTTCATCTGAACTATCAGCCATAGATTGCTGCAACTGACTTGATACATTTTGAACCGCTTTTATAACTTCTGTTTTAATTTGAGATAGTTCATTTTTATACTCATCTAAATAACTTTCTGTTGCTTGACTGACAAGAGCATTTATTTGCTCTGATTCTCCCCGAACTAACTTTGATGCATCGGTAAGCATTTGTTGAGACTTTTGATGTGCCTCATTAATCAACCTATCTGACTCAATTCGTGCTTGATTTATAATATCTCTAGCCTTTTCTTCAGCCTGATTATTTTCATCTCTTAGCTTATTACTTTGATCATTTAATTTACCTTGAAGCTTAAAGTACTGAATTAAAACCAAAGCCAATAAAATTCCAAATACAGAAACCAAGAGTATAAATAGGTAGATTATTGTAGATTGCATGTATTTCTATTTAATAAGCTCTATTGAATAAATGCAAGTAGAGTTGATACTTAGTCTAAAAGTAATTTATATTGCTTTAATCAAGGTTTAAGCAAATATCTTCCGGTCATTTCTTTGGGTATTTCTAAGTTCATAAGACCTAAAATTGTAGGTGCTACATCAGCTAATGAGGCTCCGTCTAAATGCATTTTCTTTCCTTGAAAATTTTTGTTAATTAGAATCAAAGGTACAGGATTTCCAGAGTGATCAGTGCTTACACTTCCTTTACTTGTAGTATAAAAAAATGTAGAGCTAGGAAAAGTTAACATTTCTTCTGCATTACCATGATCAGCAGTAACAATAACCGTTCCGCCTACCTCTAACACGGCGTCAACCATTTGCTTAAGATACTTATCAATAGCTTCTATAGCTATTATTGCCTTGTCAAGAATACCAGAATGAGCAACCATATCAGCATTAGCAATATTTAATACAAAAAAATGATATTTATCTCTAGAAAGCTCTTTCTTAAACGCAGATGTTAACTTGGGAAGTGACATTTCAGGAGCTTTATCATAAGTAGATACCTTTGGTGACTGAACAATATGCACGTCCTCCCCTTCAACTTTTTCTTCCCTTAATCCATCAAAGTAGTATGTAACGAATCTTTCTTTTTCAGATTCAGCCATATGCATTTGATTGAGAGCTTTTGCAGACAATACCTGGCTTAGGGAATTTCCAACTTTTTCAGGACCAAATGCTACAGCTGATACAGGCAGACCTTTTTGATATTCGGTCATGGTAACAAAAAATAAATTTTGTACTACCTTTTCTCTTTTAAAGGTAGTACCAACAGGAACGTCATCTTTTCTTTGGGCAGTATCAGGGTCATAACCCCAATCCACATTTTTAATATTTTCAAAATCAGGACGAACAAAAGCCATTGTTAATTGCCTTGGTCTATCAATCCTAAAGTTATAAAAAATAACAGCGTCATTATGCTCTATAAGAGCTAGAGGGACTGAATCATCTTTAATAATTACAGTAGGTTCAATAAATTCATCAGTAATTCCACGGCTGTAGGAAGATTTAATTGCATCTATTGCTGATTTAGCTTGAACTCCTTTACCTTGCACTAATGCCTGGTAAGTTCTTTGAGTTCTATTCCATCTCCTATCTCGATCCATTGCATAGTATCTACCGTGTAAAGAAGCAATTTTGCCAACGCCAATATTTTTTAAAATACTTTCTATATTCTCGATTACTTCTGCTCCTTGTTTAGGAGGAGAATCTCTTCCATCCGTAAACAAATGAAGATAAACATTTTGCAAATCTTGCCTTTTGCAAAATTGAATCAAAGCTTTTAAATGTTCAACAGAAGAATGAACTTGACCTGTACCAATAAGACCCATTATGTGTAGTTTTGAGTTGTTTTTTCTGACGTGACTAGCAGCAGAAACAAAAGCTCTATTATCAAAAAAATATCCCTTTTCAATTGCAATATTGATTCGTTTCAATTCCTGATATATCACCCTCCCTGCTCCGAGAGTAAGGTGGCCAACTTCTGTATTACCAACTTCATTAGCAGGCAAACCCACTGATTCTCCTGAAGCTATTATTTTTCCAGATGGAAAATTTGACATATAAAAATCAATGTTTGGTGTTCTCGCTTTCTCTACCGCGTTTCCTTGAGATGGTGGTGCTATTCCAAATCCATCAAGGATAACTAAAACCATGGGTTTAATATTTTTTTCTTTTTTTTTACTGAAAAATGGCAGCTTAAGTATCATTTTTATATATTATGTTCTATTTAGAGTATTAAAATTAAATAGGCGATTCCAAGTCCTACTAAAATTATCACAAGTGTTAAGCCTACACTTAAAATTAGATTTGCTTGGATTAATCTTTTAGCCATTGGATTTCTCCCTATTGCTTCAAGTCCTGTACGCGTAGCCTTTCCAAAGTAAGTCATACCTAAACCAACAGATATTATAACCATTGCTGCAGCAAATAAATACCTTAAGTAACTAATCGGCTCTAGAAGAGGTGTCGCAAATCCTTGCCTAAGCTGATTAATTAGATTAGAACGAGCAGATGTGATTCCAACTGCAGGATGTATATTTATCGCAATTTGTATTGTTCCCACTTCTTCTCCTGAGAAAGGATCCAGGGCAATTCCTAATATATACCCATCATTTGTGGCAAGTTGAGCAACTCCAGGAGTTTCTGACGTTGTAATATAGTCCCCCTCTTCAATTTCCCCATTTGAAGCTGTAATACGTACATTTGCTATCCCACTAGAAATTACCGCATATCCATCTTCAATCTCACTGTCCTCAACTGCAATAACAGGATTAAGTGATATTACGCCAGTCATTGAAGGATCATAAGCTCTATTGCATTTCCTTAAACTATTGTCACTTAAACAAATAATATCTCCATCATTTATATCCTCATCAGAAATTGGCATGTATAGTCCTAATCCGGATGAAGTAAACTGTGCTTCTGATATACTCGGTATCATCAAGGCTGCTAAAAAAATTGAGATGGTAAAGAAAATATAGGCAGTTCTCATAAGTAAATGTCTAAATTATTGTAGCATGTTGCCAAGATTGTTACTTGTATTTTTGTACCTTTTAATAAATCGCCGTGCAACAATGTCCTAGAGTCATTGTTTTCAACTAATTAATATTAGTCTAAATTGGACATACCGACCTCCTCCAGTATTAATTGTCCAACTTTTACAATAATTATCAAATAGATATAGTAATCATATTTCCTTCTAAATATTGATTTATAGGTTGTACTTTGAGTATAACTAAGCACCAAATCTAATAAAATTTCTTAAATTTCTTCGAAATATTAGCTATGTAAAGCTTTTATATCCTAAATAATATTCTAATTCTCAAATTGGAGAGAAATATAAGTGGATATGTTTTTTCTGCAAGTAATGCGTTATTTTACGAGCCTTATTTGTCCGTAATTTGTAAATAGATATAATTTCTGCATTCTATTTATGGAAAATAATAGATATTTGTATTGATTTTGTTGCGGTTTAATATGCGTATATTTTATTTCCGCACGGTATTTGTTCGTTTATCATGCCTATTTTTAGTAAATTGATGTCGCTAATGCTTATGTGACAATTGTATGATTAAATTTCTCACTTATTTCTGCAAATATGGCAAATTGCGGAAATATACCTTCGCTTATCATCTTATGGCATTGAACACGGATGCCAATAATTTGACTGATATATACCGCATGACGTGCGTTTATTATGCCTAAATTTCATTTTTACCTTTAGTTGCAAGATTAAAACTTATTTAGCAAGAAGTCTTCAAGTATTTACCTAACTAAAATTTCAACCTAGCCTGATTAAGGTTTTAAGTAGAAGCATCTTCCAACGTATTAATCTAAAAATTACCACAATAATGCCCCATAAATAAATATAAAACGATATTGACAACAACAGCCAAAACTGTATTAATGATATTGGACATTACAAACTTAAATGTCCATTTTTAATACCTGTCCAATGCCCAACAGTACAAAAGTCTATCTATCAATACACGAAGCTGCTGATTACTTGAATGTATCACGCAAAACATTAAGGCGATGGGAAAAGACTAAAGTGTTAATTCCCTTGCGCACTTCAGGTGGCCATAGAAGATATACAAAAGACCAGCTAGATAAGTTTAAAAAGATTAAAGGTAGAAAAAGAATAACAAGCAAAGTAAAGACTAAAGTATTCGAAAACAAGACTAGCCAAGCGGTACAGTTACCTACTTTGAGTAATACTAACAAAACTCAAGAAAGAACGTCAGAAGATAGTAATATTAATCTTCTTGACACAAATATAAATAATAGCCCAAAAGACGAATATATAGATTACAATGACAACCATGAACACACTATCAAATATCATAAGGATCACATTCCTATAATCGAAACAGAAACACCATCTCAAATCACCACCGAAAATCTAATTTTGCCTCAGAATAATATCCAGACTAATTCCAAACCTAAAAATAACGCAAGTAAATTGAGATCTGTTTCCTACTTCTTTGTGTTTCTACTCTTGTTTGGTGGATTTGTATACTCTGTAAAAGCACTCCCTGGAGTGGATCTAAATATATCAAAAGGTATCAAGTCTAGTATGGCAGGCTCATCAAACAGTGGGAATATCCAATCAGCCTTTGAAAGGGTCCTTGCTGCAACCTCTTTTAATCTTTCCTTATTACGCGTAAATGTAAACTCAATTTTCGAAGAAGACATTGCAATTAATGGTGAGAATATAACTACATCATCAGATACAATCAATTTATTCAATGAGAACGCTACAACAATTTCCTTTGGAGGCGAAGCTGAAGCAATAAACATAGGAGCTCCCACAGGAACTACAGTTATTAATAATGCATTAAATGTAGGATTAGATTTAGCTGTTAATGGTAATTTGTCTGTAGTAGGTATTGCTACTCTAAACACGCTTACTTTAGGAGCAGACACTATTACAGATATTACTGGAGATGGATTAATTGTGGTTGATGGTGCTCTTACTTCTACATTTGGATCGTCAATAGATTCTACTGATATAACAGATGGAACTATCTCTTCAGTAGATCTTAATATATCAAACTCTCCCTCTGATGGATTAATCCTAGCCTATGATGAATCCACCGGAGGTTTTACCTGGGTAGTAGACCAAACCGGGGCTGGAGGAAGCTTGTTCACAGACGCTGGCACAGTAACATATTTAACCGATACTACTGATGACTTGGTTATCGGCGGGACAGTTGCACTCTCCTCCAGTAAAGTATCAATAGATGGAGATAGTGACCAAATACAATTCTTAGTTCAAGGAAATTCAACCCAAACTACAAACCTTGCAGTTTTCGAACAATCAGATGGAACAGACGTATTAACAATTGACAACTCAGGAAACTTAATAACCGCAGGAAGCATTTCAGCGGCCACCAATGAAACTATTAACGGAATTGATATTAGTGCTGGTACTATTTCTGATGTTGTTAATTTACTCATTAATGCTGGCGGGGATTTATCAATTGGAGGAATTGGTTTAAGTGATACTGGAGCTAATAATCTAACATCAGGTGCAAGCCTAATTGGTGTTTTTGACGAATTCACAAATTCTAACTCCACTACACTCCAAGCTGTATTAAATGACCTTGATGCGGCAATAGGATCTGGTTCATCCAAGTGGACACAAGATGTTGGATTTATTTATCTCACTAACTCGACAGACTCTATTACAATTGGAGGAAACACAGAGCTTGGAAAACTTGCTATAGCAGGTGATGCTGACGAATTGCAGTTTGTTGTTAGAGGAAATGCAACCCAAACAGCAAACCTAGCTACCTTTGAAAACTCCTCAGGGGATGATCTTTTGGCAGTTACAAGTATGGGAGATCTTCTATCGGGATTTACACAGTTAGATGGAAGTTCAACTGCAAACGGTGCAGGTGCAGCCTCAAAAACTTTGGTCTTACAAGCAGGTGGTGGCGCCAATTTTGATATTGGAAACTATGTAAGAATTGATAGTACAAACTGCGACGGTGCCGCTGACACTTGTTATTCAAAAATTAGAGGTAAATCTGGCGACACACTTACACTAAGCAATTCCCTAACCTGGGCAAATGGTAGTGTTGTTTTAGAATATCATATACCCGAAGTCGGAGGAACTAACCTAGCTGATACTCTTGATAATAGATATGGTCTAGGTTATTTCATCAGCGGTGTAACCACAGGAAATGCCTCAACTTTCTATGGGGATGGCGAAATAACAACCTCAAGTGTTACTAATTTGAATTCTAAAAGCTTATCCATTCGTACAGGAAACTCAGTTGTTTCAGGAAACTCCGGAGATATAATAATTGATACTGGATCTGCAGAAGGTACAGCAGGTACAATTTCTATTGGAGAAAATAACACAAGCGGTATCACAATAGGTCATAGTGGTATAAATACTACCATATCAGGAAATCTTATTTTCAACAGCCAAACAATTAATAACTTTACCGGCAATGGTCTAACAACATCCTCAGATGCTCTAACGATTCAACTAACAAATGCAGCAGACGAACTATCTTCTACAACAAGCTCAGGGTCTGGTTTGGAAGTATTATCATCTGGTTTGACCCTTCTCCAAGGATGCGATAACGGTCAAGTTCTAAAGTGGAATGAATCAAATAATTCATGGGAATGTGCAAATGACACAGGAGCCTCAAGTGCTGTAATAAATGTAGAAAACAATGATGTAGAAGTTGGTACAGACGTAGACACATTGGACTTTAGCACAGATTTTATTCTTACAGCTTCTCCTTCTAACGAGGTCAACATATCCATAGCGGATGATGTTATAAACTTTACGGAAATTAGTGATTCGTTAACACTAGACGCAAATACAAATGTAGCGCTAGGAGCTTTAACTTTTTCCACTTCAGGCACAGGATCTTTAGATTTTAATTCAACTGGTCAAGTATCCTTTGCGGGAAATGTTGATGCGGAAAATGGACTTGACGTTACTGGATCATCATTAACTGTAGGTGGCACGGCATTTGTAGTTGGTACAGACGGAACGATTAGCGCAGGAACCTGGAGTGGAACTGCAATTGCTGCTCAGTACGGTGGAACAGGTATCGACACATCAGGAGCTACAGGTGTTCCTTATGTTTCTTCAGGTATTTGGAATACTGAATCCACTTTATCTCTTTCTCGCGGAGGTACAGGAGCATCACTTACTGATCCTAACGCTGATAGAATCCTCTTCTGGGATGACTCCGCAAACTCCACTGCCTTCCTTACTGTAGGATCTGGTCTTTCTCTCTCTGATACCACTCTCTCTGCTGTTGATACTTCTGCTACTAATGAATTGCAAAACCTCTTCTCTACTATCTCTGTCTCTGGACAAAGTAATGTAGTCGCTGATTCAATCACTGATACTCTTACTCTTGCAGCCGGATCTAATATCTCCATCACTACTGATGCATCTAATGACATTATTACTATCGCTGCCTCTGACTCTGATACTAACAACTTCACTACAAGCATCGCTTTTACCGGTACCTCTACAAAAACTTTAACTCTAACTAGAAATGGTCTAGCTGATCTAACTGCAAACTTTACTGATATTGGCTTTGATAACCCTATGACTACTGCAGGAGATATTATTTATGGCGGTGTTAGTGGAACAGCAACCAGACTAGCAGGTTCTGCTAATGATGGTTACGTACTAAAATTTGATGCTAATACCAATGCTCCATTTTGGGCAGAACTCATAGATAATGATACAAACTATTGGGAATTAAGTGAAGGCATTCTCTCTCCAGATACATCTCAAAACGCAGAAGGTATCGCAGCAACATCTTCTGCGACAACAGTTGCTACATTCACAAGCACTGGTTCAAATGATTCTTTTTGGGCAGGATCCGTAGGTAATTATTTGACAATTTCCTCTACCGGAGGTCTTACTGTCCCGGGAGCAACAAATCTTAACGGTTCCTTTAGTTTAGGAGATGGTGGCGACACAGGATCAATTAATACATCGACATGGGACATTTCATCCACAGGAGCAATTACTGGTGCTACTTATGAAGGATTAACTATCACTACAACTACCGGTACTCTTACTATCGCATCTGGAAAGACATTAACCGCAAATAACTCCCTTACCCTTGTAGGTAATGATTCTGATACTTGGACTTTCCCCTCTGCTTCTGGAGCGTCAGGGACAGTAGTTGGCACTGATGAATCTCAAACCTTAACAAACAAAACACTCACAAGTCCTAGAATCGGTACCTCTATTCTTGATACTAACGAAAATCCTCTTTTTTCTCTCTCTGCAACCGGTTCAGCTGTCAATTACCTAACTTATGCTAATGCAGCTACAGGAAACAATCCCACCTGGACTGCTACTGGGTCTGATACGAATATTTCCCTCACTACGTTGCTTAAAGGCACTGGAGCTGTTCTGTTTGGCTCAACTATTGCGAATTCTGATACAATCAGTATCAAACCACAAACTTCTACTACAACTAACCCTTTTTCTGGAACTATTACCTCTGAAGATTTAACTGCTGATAGGACCTGGACTTTCCAAGATGCAGACGGCACCCTGGCTTTCTTATCTGATATTCCTACTTCTGATAACTACCAATACTGGACATTATCTGATGGTTCTAATACAGCTCAAATCAATAGCACTGAAACTTTTCAAATAAATACAGGTACAGGAATTACTGCTCTTGTAGCAGAAGGATCGCCAAATACATTGACGCTTTCTGTAACGGATGATTCTGATACTAATGAATTGCAAAATCTCTTCTCAACTATCGCCGTTTCCGGGCAAAATAATGTCGTCGCAGATTCAATTACTGATACTCTTACCCTTGCAGCCGGATCTAATATCTCTATAACAACAGATGATACTAATGACATTATTACCATAGCAGCCACAGATACAAATACTACCTACTCCGCAGGGAATGATCTAGATTTATCGGGTACTCAATTTAATATCGAATCTGAGCTTAATTTTGTAACCAGTATAAACCCAACAAATTCTGCACTTTCTTTAGCATCAAATGGATCTGGTAATGATATAAATTTAACATCAGCAAACGCCATTGCCTTTGATGATGCCACATTAACTACAGCGATTACACTCACAGATACAGACACTGCTTTTGATTCTGGTCATACAGCCATAGTAGATGCTATAAATGCAGCTTATAATGCAGCAACGGGTGGAGGTGCAGGACTTTGGGAGGTAAATTCTGGTGTGTTAAATCCTTCAAGTTTAACTCAAGATCTAGCCATTGGAGGTACTGATAACACTGCAGCGCTTTTCTTTGATACAAGTACCTCTGCTTTAACATTAAATCCTTTTGGTACATCAACAGGCAATACGGGAGAGTTAAGACTTACAGAACTTGCTGCAGAAGGTACTAATTATACCGGATTTAAATCTCCTGACTCTTTAGATGCAAACTTGATGTATACACTTCCTTCCTCAGCAGGATCTAATAATTATGTACTTACAACAGATGGTTCTGGAGGTCTATCCTGGCAAGCTGTAGGAGATGTTGGCGCTGGTTCTGGAGACGTAACTGCTGTCGGTGATTGTTCTGGAAATGATTGCTTTACTCAATCAGGAACAGGAAATACTCTCTATTTTGAAGGAGCTACGGCAAATGACTTTGAAATTGCTCTGACAACCACAGGAGACCCAGATCAAGACTACACAATCACATTGCCAAATGCTTCTGGTGAAATTACAGTATTAGGCCAAAGTATTGATTTGACAAGCGAAGTTACAGGTGTACTTCCTTTGGCTAGCGGAGGTACAGGAGCATCACTTACTGATCCTAACGCTGATGGAATCCTCTTCTGGGATGACTCCGCAAACTCCACTGCCTTCCTTACTGTAGGATCTGGTCTTTCTCTCTCTGATACCACTCTCTCTGCTGTTGATACTTCTGCTACTAATGAATTGCAAAACCTCTTCTCTACTATCTCTGTCTCTGGACAAAGTAATGTAGTCGCTGATTCAATCACTGATACTCTTACTCTTGCAGCCGGATCTAATATCTCCATCACTACTGATGCATCTAATGACATTATTACTATCGCTGCCTCTGACTCTGATACAACCTATACATTTACTAATGGTTTAACTGAATCTGGTGGCACTGCTAAACTAGGTGGAACTTTAACCGAAAATACAACTCTTACTACTGACACTTTTGCATTTATAGTTGATTCTCTTAACTTTGATGGCACTACAATTGGCTTAACATCAGATACTGACCTGCTCTCTTTATCTTCTGGAGCTCTAACTGTTAACGGAACTGGTACCTTTACAGGAGATCTGACTGCTAGTGCAGACTTGATTGTTAGCGGAAGAGGAAGTTTCTCCCATGGCAATAACCAAGGTCTTAATATACCAACTGTAGCAGGTACACCGTCTGCTGTTACAGGTACATCAGAAGGAGATATTGTTTATGACTCTACTGGAGATGCTCTTTATATCTATGATGGTAGCCAATTCTCCCAAATTGGTGGTGGTGGCTACAGTGGTTGGACGTTAACCGGTGATACGGGTTCGCAGGTTATTAGCTCCGGAGATACAGTATCTGTCATAGGCGGAACTAATTTAACTTCAGTGGTTACTGCTACTGATACTCTTACTCTCAACCTCGATGATAATATTACCTTGGCTGGTACCACTGGTATTACACTAACGGGAACTGGCTCTGGAATAACTTTTGAAAATTCAAGCATCATTACCAATCCATCGGCTTCGGTGTTTGCCTTTGGTGATAGTACTAACACTCTTTCACTGAACCTGGCAGCAGAATCTGCTGGGAGCATAGATTTCACCACCAACGACACCGTAAACCTCACCCTCAACCCGGGAGGAAACGTCGGGATTGGGACGACTGATCCATCAGAGATGCTACATGTGGCAGGAGATGTACTCTTTGAGCAAAATCTCGCAATCAACGATGCCTCTATACATGATAATTATGTCATCAACATGAAAGTCGGCAACACTACAAGCGGAAGTGGTCACAGAGGCATTAATATGTCAGGTGAAAATATTAGCAAAAACGTTACTGGATTGTTTTTGAGCGTAAACAACACAAGCGCAAATACCACTGGAGTAAATACCTTTGTGATTGGAACTGATGCAGCTTCTCTCTACGGGGCTTCGAATATTTTGATTACAAATTATGCAGCTTATGGAGTCAATAACTCTATTACTGCTAAAGATGACGCCACTCAACAAAGACTATATGGAACCCGCACTGAATTGACAACCTACACCAATGATGTTGGGTACGGACTTTTTGTCAAGCCTTCCATTTTTGCCACCGGAGGTACTCAATACGGCGCCTATTTTGATTTTACAAGCTCCAACACAACTAACTATGGTGTCTACCAAACTGGTGAAGCCACCAACTATTTCGCAGGTACGGTGGGGATTGGTGATGATGCTCCGGATTTTGCGCTGCAGATTGGCGAGGTGGCAGCGGGAGTGGATACGGCTAATGGAGTCGGGATTGCCGGGGACTTACAGGTGGATGACTTTGCCCTCATAAATGCACTTAGAGTAGGATCAACTGCTACGGATCCAGGAGATGGAAATGCATACATTGAGGGGAATTTGACAGTGAACGGTCGAGGAATCTTTACTCATGGCAATAACCAAGGTCTTAATATACCAACTGTAGCAGGTACACCGTCTGCTGTTACAGGTACATCAGAAGGAGATATTGTTTATGACTCTACTGGAGATGCTCTTTATATCTATGATGGTAGCCAATTCTCCCAAATTGGTGGTGGTGGCTACAGTGGTTGGACGTTAGATGGTGATACAGGAACTCCTGAAAGTATAAATTCATCAGACACAGTAACTTTTGCAGGAGGGAATGGTTTAGCATCTGTGGTGTCCTCTACTGACACACTTACCTTTAACTTAGCAGCCCTTACATCTGACTGGGATCAAACAGGCGCAAACGACATCATACTAAATCATGCTGACTCAGAACTTAAGATTTTAGAGAGTACAGGAGGAACATATTATGCCACTATTGACGCTGGAGATTTAGACCAAGATGCAACTTTGAGAATAGATTCAGGAATTAACCTTGATGGAAATGGCAATACCCTCACCTTATCAGGAAATCTAAATGTTGAAAGCATTTCAGCCATTAACCAAGATCTAACCACTGATGCAACAGGTGTGGCATTTGGAGATTTAACCTTAGCAGGTTCAGCTGAAGGTACAGATGCATTGACCATCACCGCAGGTGACCTCACTCTGGAAGATGGCGATCTAGTACTATCCTCTGGACAATTTACTCTAAATTCTGATGATACTGATGTTACCACCGATGAACTTAAGGCATTTAACTTAACTTCCTCTGTCACATTTGATACAACATCAGCAAGCCTTATAAATTATGGTGCTTATATCAGTAACACGAGCAGTATCAGCAGTGGTGCAAACACTCTTACTAATATTGGTCTTTATGCAACTGCATCTGGTGCAGACAATAATTATGCAGCGATATTTGAAAATGGAAATGTAGGAATTGGAACTACATCTCCTACAGAAAAACTACACGTATCTGGTGATGCCTTGCTAAGTGGGCAACTTGCCCTTCATGGAGCTAGTGTAAATGACGACTACGCAATTAATATTGGAAATCTCTCAACGAACCAACGAGGTATTAACATCTCTGCAGGAAGCCCAACTAGTCCAGTGTATGGAGTGTACTTTGACATTAGCAACCCCGGTAGCACTGGTGCAAGTTATGCGTACTATGCCAATGCAACTAATCCCGGCGATTTTGCTGGTTTGATGACAAACGTAACGGGCGGCCGATCACACGGAGTGGTTAACAACCTCACTGTGACTAGTGATTATGGATATGGTGTAAGAAACACCATCACCTCAAGCAGTACTGGATTTAACTCAATTTATGGCGTCAGGTCAGACTTAACCTCAGCTGGTACTGACTCTCTAGGAATCAACAACGCTTATGGAAATTTTAATATTATCAAGGGAACCAATGACGAATTTGCGCAAAAGCTGTTCGGATCGTACACAGAATTAACTACCCACGCAAATGATCTAGGATACGGCATGATGGTAACCAACGCAGCAGCCTCAACTGGAGGTACTACCTATGGAGTTTATCTTAATCTTACCGACACGGATGTGACTCGCTACGGTATTTATGAAGCCGGAGGCGCTACAAACTACTTCGAAGGTAGTATTGGAGTTGGAACCAACAATCCAGGTGCAAAACTGGATGTTCAAGGAGGGCTAAGATTAGGAGCTGATACAGGTGCAAATAACATCTTAAATACAACTGCAGCAGCAGGAGCAGCGAGCGGAGATCTTTACTGGGGAGACAAACTTCTTTGTGATTCAAGCGAGTCAAACTGTGGTTGGACTACTAGTTCAAGTGGATCAAATTACTGGACTGCAGATTCAGGTGTACTCTCTCCAAACGGTACTGACGGAGAAGTTATTGCTGCAACATCCTCAGCTACGACAGTTGCTACATTTACCTCAGAAGGGTCAAATGATGCTCTAAAAGCCGGCTCTACTGATAACTACTTTACAGTTGGAAATGGTGGACACGCTAGACTGGTTGATGGCTCTGTCTCAACTCCTGGACTTGGATTTGTTAACGATCCTGATACTGGAATTTATAGATCTGCTTCTGACACACTTGATTTTACTGCAGGTGGAGTTAGAGGTCTTTCTATCAATACAATCGCAAGCGGTGTGAACTACTTGTCTCTTACCCCTTCAGCAACCGGTAATTCAGTTGACCTAGGAGTGGCAGGAAGTGATGCTAATATTGGACTAGATATTGCAAGCAAAGGTACAGGTTCAATTTCATTTACATCTGGAAATATAACTGGAACTGGATCATCAAGTTCGTTTGTATTTAATGCAAATGCCTTAACCTCCGGTTATGGAATAGATTTGACATCAACCTCTACAGGACTTACTACAGGAAGACTGCTTAATCTCTCATGGGAACCAGGCTCTGCAACTACAGCTACAGGTGATCTATTCCGATTAAACATTGGGGCAAATGGAAATATAGGCAATCTGTTCCATATCACAGACAATGGCTCTACCCTCTTTAGAGTAAGCGAAAGCCAAATAGAATCAGCACTTCCTCACGCATTTACAGCTACAGGAGATGTCTCTGTTGCTTATGACCTTGTCTTTACAAACCAATCATCAGGTGAAATTCAATCTTATGGACCATTGACTATAGCTTCTGGAGAAAGATTTGAAAACAATAACTTAACTCTTAGAACCTACGGGACAGGAGATTTGGTAGCAGACTTAGGAGCATCTGGAGAATTTATCCCGGGAACAGATGATGCACACAATTTAGGAAACAGCACCAATAGATGGAAAGAGGTATTCTCTGCTCTTGGAACAATTAACACATCTGATGCAAGGCTCAAAACTGATGTAGTCGAAATGGATTATGGACTAGAGACACTTATGCAACTTAGACCAGTTAGTTACACACTCAAAGGAAACGAAGAAAGTGGAACTCAATTAGGATTAATCGCACAAGAAGTTTTAGGAATTATTCCAGAAGTTGTGAGAGTTCCAGAAGACATTAATAATGGCTATTATGGAATTCGATACTCCAGCTTAATACCAGTATTAATAAATTCAATTCAAGAACAACAAGAAATTATAACTAATCAAAAAAGTCAGCTTACCACTCTACAATCAGACTTAGCATCCATCAGCACTAAAGTTGGTAATATTGAGTTAAACTCTACAGGAGAAATTGCAAGTATAGCAGCTGACTTAATTGCAACAAATGAAATTAAAGCTAGAAATGGAAATCTTGAAATTGATCTTGCTGAAAGCAACGCAGAAGGTAAATTAGTGATAACAGGACAAAATGAAAAAACTGTAGCAGAAATAGATAGCGAAGGAAATGCCAGATTTGATGGAAAAATTAAAGCAGAAGAAATCAATACTCAAAACCTAGAAACTGAAAATGCTACAGTTTCTGGCGAGCTAAGAGCAAAGAAAATAATAGCTGATGAAATAATTGGATTTGAATCAAACTCTATAACCAGATCAGAAATCGAAGCAATGCTTGCAGAGTACGAACAAGATCAATCTTTACTTAATGAAGCTTCAGAATGGGAATTAGGAACTACTGAAGGAGTTGCATCCCTAACTGAACTGATGACAGAAAATCTCTATGTTACTCAAACAGCAGCATTGGATTCATTATCTGTTTCAAACTCTGCAGTAATTGGTGGAGATATTATAATTTCACCTTCAAATATTGAAGCAGGTCTTGGAAATAGCATTAATACATTGACTTCTCCTCTCGAACTTCAATCTGCTGCATCTCAACCATTGAAGATCATGGCTGGTTTAGTAACTATTGATACAAATGGTAATGTAACTATCTCAGGAGATTTGGCTGTTGCTGGAAAAGTAACAACATCCGGAATAAACTTGGTACAAGATGATACACAAGAGGCTACTGAAAGCGCAACTGTACTTTCTGTTACCGATAAAGAAGGCTCAGAAGTAGCAACTGTAACAGCAACAGGTTCGGCTACATTTAAAGAATTGTCTGCAGATCGATTTGCAGTAAAACAGGACGAAGAAGCAACCTCGACTGAAAACTCTGCCGGTACAACATTTACAAACAATGCATCAGCTGGATCTGCAATAATTCCTGCTGGATCAAAACAAGTAATAATCAAAAATAATATAGTAAAAGAAAATTCGCTGATTTTTGTTACACCAACATCACCAACACCTAATACTATATATATAAAGGATCAAGTAGAGGGTGCATTTATGGTTGGATTTGATACTGGAACTCAAGACGAGGTTAAATTTAACTGGTGGGTGGTTGATGTCCAATAAAATGAAAAAACTAAAAAGACTAAAAATATTTAGAACAAAAAAACAGAGATTATTAGCCTTATTTATGCTAGTGGTCTTTTTAGGATCTATCGTACTTTTTAATTTAATTTTTATTAAAGATGCAAGCGCTGCTTGGTGGGACGACAACTGGGCTTACAGAGTAAGAGTACCTGTAACAAACAATACAACTACAGAGACAGACGTATACATTGTCTTTGATGGAGACACACTATTTATAGACACATCTGATACAAATAAATTTCAGGCAGATTGTGGTGACTTAAGATTCCTAAAAGAAAACGGAGATCTTCTTCCCTATCGCGTAGTCTCTGGATGTGGTACTGCAAATACAGAAGTTCATGTCAATTTTGACAAGTTTCCTACGGGATCACAAAACATATACTATTATTATGGTAATCCCGATGCTCCAGATGGTTTTGTCACCTCTTCTTTTTCTACAGAAGCATCTGATTACACAATTGGCACACCAGCCTCAGAAGAAAAAGGTCCGACACCTGCAATTTATTTAAAATTTGATGAAGGATATGGAACAACTGCCTTTGATAGTTCCTCAAATGGTAATGATGGTTCAATCTCATCGGCAAGATGGAAAAACAAAGATTACTGCATTTATGGTAATTGTCTATTTTTTGACGGAATAGATGATGTAGTAACTGTAGCAAATGCCAATTCAATTGACTTTGATAGTGATTTGGCAGACGGGTTTACCATTGGTATGTGGGTTAGAGTTAATTCAGATGGTGAAAGTTCAACAGGAGAAATTCTAGATAAAGGAACTAACACTTATATTAAAGTTCATTCAGAAGATACTGACGGCAAAGCTGATTTAGAAGTCAAACTGGACCTAACAACAACGGACGCAAATTTAAATATTACCGATGGGATAACCATTGATAGATGGCATCACCTATCAGTGATATACGACGGAAACAGTTCTATAACTGTATACATAGATGGAGAAAATTCGGGAAGCAATACTGGATCCGGAAGTCTGGAAACTGATACCAGTGATTTATTAATTGGTGGTGATTCAGCGAATAATTTCCACGGCTTTATTGACGAATTTAAAATATACAATTACATCCGTACCGCTAACCAAATACAATCAGACATTATAAATCTTGCTTCAGATAGAGGCAACAGTGCCACTTTTGGAACTAGTAATAAATTTTTATCAGATGGACTGATGGGATATTGGAACTTGGACGAAGAAAGCGGTAATGCAACTGATAATAGTGGGCATGGAGTTACTTTAACAAACAATAACACTACTACTTTAACTGGAGGTAAATACGGACATTCAGGTGATTTTGAGAGTTCCAACTCTAATTTTTTTAATGCCATCCAGGGAAGTTCAAGCACTGTAAATACTGCCATAGTGAGACAAAATGCTCCAACCACATTTGGGACACAAGACTTTACATCTACTGGGTTTGGTACACCAAAAGCAGCACTTTTTATTATGTCAGAAGCACCTTCTGAGGGATCAGTAACCGCAAATGCATCTCTTAGCATTGGTTTTACAGATGGGGTTAGTCAATTTGTAAATGCTGTAAAAAGTGTGGATAACGTTTCTCCTGTTGATACATTTACGCAGTTAAGCAATGCTGCTGTCATTGAAGAAGGAACTACTTCCAGTTCACGAGCACGAGCATCATTTGATTCTTGGATTACAGATGGTGTACGAATCAATTGGGCGAGTAATAGTGGTGGAGGGAATCGATTGGTTACTGTGATTTTGTTTGGTGGCGATGATCTTAATGCAAAAGTCACATCTTTTACCACAAATTCCACCAGTGGAAACTCTACAAATGTAGATTTGGGATTCGTACCAGACCTGGCATTTTTTATGACAGGATCTTCCGGAACATCAACGATCTCAAATGCATGGACGAGCTTTGGTTTTTCCAGTAACACAACTCCTATCGTGAATAGTTCTGTTAACATTTTCTCTGGCGACAACATATCGACTTCTGAAACATTCATGTTCGCACATACCAACAGAGCCTACTTGAGAATGAGATCTAACGCAAGTACAGTTCAACATTCTGCTGAAGTCACGGGTTATATAAGCACACCTGTCCAGGGCATACAGGTTACAACCAGAGATGTAAACAGAAGTGCGGATATAGCAACATTAGCTTTTAAGTTTAATGATGGAGCAGAATTCTGGGCTGGTATGGTCGATTCTCCAACTACAACCGGTGATCATTCTGTTACCTCACCTGGATTCGAACCTTCATTCGTTTGGCAGTTTATGTCAAATGTCACAGCTTTGAATACAAAAATCGACGGGGTCGCATTGGGTTCTTCAACCTTTAATTCTACTACAAGTTACAGCAACAGTATGACAGATCAAGACAATGTGTCTACATCAGTTGCAAAATCTCTATCTGAATCAAAAGCAGTTAAACAAAATTTACAAAATAACACGACCGGCTTTACAGGAACACTATCTTCTATGGATTCATCAGGTTGGACAATAAATTATACAGATACCCAATCTACTTCAGCTAAATGGCCTGCTATGGCGATTGGCGGTGGCAACGGTGGAAGTCAATCAGCAACTTCCCATGATCACCTAAATCCACCAGAAAGTCTAACAATTTCTACTTGGATTAAACCAGAATCTGTTACTGCTGATACCCAATTTAATATTGTTGGTAAATGGGACAGTAGTGAAGAAGGATATTTGCTTGCTCAATATGGAGATGAAATAAGAATGTATATAAATTCAAACTCAAACTATGTAACTACAAATTCTGCCAACCTTTCTACTGGAGTTTGGTACCACATAACAAGCATATATGACGCTCAAGAGCAAAAAGTAAAAATTTTTATTAATGGTAATGAATCTCCTGCCACAACAACCGGCACAATACCGTCTGCTATTACAAACACCGGAGGAGTTTTCCATATAGGTGCAGCAAATTCTACAAACACTGCAGAAAACTTTTATGATGGAAAAATTGATGATGTGAGAATTTACAACCGTGCATTTCTAATTTCCGAAATTACCAAACTCTATCAATGGTCCCCCGGTCCTGTAGCTCACTGGAAATTAGACGAAGGGACAGGAACAATTGCAAATGATTCATCTACTTATATTAAAGGCGGAACGCTAGGTGGAGATGGTGTAGGAACTGACATCCCTACCTGGACTGATGGAAAATACTCCAAGGGACTTCATTTTGACGGCACAGATGACTATGTAGATGTAGGCACTGAAATTGGATTTAGATACAGCTTTACTGCAATGGGGTGGATATATTTAGAAGAAGATCCTTCAGCTGGAGGTGATGATTGTGATACTCCGATTATAAACAAGCAGGGCGATTTGAGTTCAAGAGATTTTGAACTACAAAACGAATGCGGGTCATGGCAGTTCAGAGTAGCTTCTTCAGACGGATCTGCAAATATTGATTTATACGCTGATACGAATGCAAATGAAGATATCGGAGTCTGGACACACGTTGCAGGAGTATATGATTCTGAAAACCAGACGATGGACATATATATAAATGGTGTTAAGTCAAATGGACTTTTAACTAATTCTGTACCATCCTCTATAAACAAAACTAACAATCCTGTTTGGTTGGGTGCAAGAGAAAGTGTAGGGTTTTTGGAGGGTAGGCTGGATGATATTAAACTTTATAATTATCCCCGATCTTCAAAACAAGTAATAGAAGATTTGAATGCAGGGACCCCTTCCCCCGGATCTCCTATAGGGTCAGCAGTAGCTAGATGGAAATTTGACGAAGGCTATGGAACTACTGCCTATGATTCAAATACCGAAAACGGTGACGCTCTAGACTTGACTTTATCAACAGAAGACTCTGCATGGATAAATGATGGGAAGTTTGGAAAAGCATTTAGTGCAGGTGGATCTCGTTGGCTAACAAGAGCTGATGATGACCATCTGGATTTCGAAGCAAGCGAAGATATGACAATAAGCTTTTGGCTCCGATCAACAATTGCCGCTGGAGGAAACCCAACTTCTACCGAATATATTATTAACAAACCACCATCAGGAACTACAAACGGCGGCTATGCAATCTATGCTAATACTTCTGGTCAAATTTGCTTCGGAATTGACGATGATAATAGCAGTTTCCCAGAAGATGAAACCTGCACTAGTGATGATATCTATGACAATGAATGGCATCACGTCACAGCTGTTAAAGATGGTGTTTCTAGCCTTAGAATGTATGTTGATGGCCGTCAAAACGGTAATCCTGACTTATCTATATCTGCAACAACAAATACTCTTGCAAACTCCTCAGACTTTTTTGTCGGGTCAGCAGATGCAGTAGACAATGACGACGACTTTAACGGAGATCTGGATGAGATACAAATATTTAGATCTACACTAGATTCTAGTCAGGTCAAAATTCTTTATAATCAAGGTTTTGCACAAACAATGGGAACAACCAGTACAGATTCCTCTGGTGATGGCACATATTCTTCTAGTAATGAATATTGTCCTCCAGGATTTGAGTCTACCTGTGCTCCACCAATTGCTCATTGGAAGATGGATGAAAATACAGGCACTATAGTAAATGATATTTCTGGCAACAATTTAACTGGCAATCTAACCTCCTCCCCTGCTACAGCCACATGGACTCAAGGAGTAAAAGGTGCAGGACTAAAATTTAATGGAGTTGATACTGCAGAAGAATTTATTACTGTTCCAGATGCAGATAGTAGTATTGCTGACTTTGGTGCAAGTGATAGCTTCTCTATTAGTTTGTGGGTAAAAGGTGACACACTCACAGATCGCCAAGTATTAGTAGCTAACGATGGACCGGGATATCTGATTCAGATTGGAGGAAGCGCCAACAGTGGATATGCTCTTTTCCAGGTTCGTGATGGAACTTTTACACCAACTGTCAACTCTGGCTCCACCTCAATTGGCGATAACAAATGGCACCATGTGGTTGGCATTAGAGATAAATCTTCAACTCAGTTGCATATATATGTTGATGGAATTTTAAGAGGCGTCAGTACAGACACCACCACAGGTTCTCTAGATAATACTGCCGATATATTAATAGGTGGAACATTATCATTCCCTTCTCAAGCATATATGGATGATGTAAAAATTTTTGACTATGCTTTGACTCCTGCACAAGTAGCATGGGATTACAATAGAGGCGGTCCTGTGGGATGGTGGAAGTTTGATGAATGTGAAGGACCAACAGGTTATGATTCGAGTGGATTTGAAAACAACGGAACAATTAATCCTGGTGACTCCACTGGAGCTAATGACTCAGTGGGTACTTGTACAGGAGGTTCTGGAGAAATGAGATCCGAAGGTGCAAATGGAAAAAGAAACACTTCTCTTGATTTTGATGGTACCAATGATAATGTAAGCATAACTGGTATTGGAGTATTTAATAATCTAACTCAGTTCACTACTTCTGCTTGGTTTAAATGGGATAGCACAGGTTCTCAACAAGTGATCGTTAACAAATCAACTTCTGCACACTTGTATATTAATTCCAGCAATATTTTAAGTAGTTTTATAGGTGGCTCAGAATGCTCGTCTGGTGTTTCAATTTCACAAGATGTTTGGTACTACGGCACTGTAACTTATGATAGTACTAATGTAAAAATATACGTTAATGGTAATCTTAAATCGACTTGCGCAAGAACAGCTACTACAGGAACTGGTGATTTAACAATTGGATCAGACAGTACGCCATCCCAATATTTTGACGGACAGATTGATGATGTAAAAATTTATAACTATCCTCAGACAGTAAACCAAATAAGAGCATCAATGAATGAAGGAGCTGTAAGGTTTGGAAATAATTAGTTTTTTATGTTTATACCATTATTTAGGGAAAATATTAATTTATTGAACAAATAATGCAATTTATAATTTATATACTTTTGCTGTCAAATTTACTTGACATTCAGTCACCGAAACCAATATAGTTTATAAGCAGAGAATATGGAAAAAACAATTAAAGCAATTCGCCTTACCATACTTTATTCACTTATCTTTCTATTGCCAATAACAGTTCTTCCTATTTCAGCAAACCCATTTGTAGTTAGCAAAATTGCTTTATTGGTTTTTGGAATTGCAGCTTTACTTATTCTAAGAGCAATAGAAGTTATCCATTCTGGTAAATTGAAGTTTTCGTTATCATCTTATGATTTGCCTGTAGCAATCATAATCCTGGCTTATATTTTAAGTTCTGTTTTCCAAACACAAAATATTATGGATGCTGTTTTGCTTCCTGGAACAGCTACAGCAGTAGTTGCTGGAGGAATTCTTTTCTTTTTGATTAATCAAGAAAGCAAAACTGACAAATACAGAATAAAAATGGCATTAGTGATCTCATCAGCTTTATATGCATTGCTAACTTTTTTTGGATTTGCAAAAGTTTTTGCACTTATTCCTCAGTTACCAACCTTTTTGCAAAACCCCAACTTCACTCCTGAAGGAGGATATTTACCATCACTGGTATTCCTAGTTGCTTTATTGCCTATTGCAGTAACTACTTTTATTAAAGAGAAAGATCTTGTTAACAAGTCATTTTTAGGAGTAAGCATTGCAATAATGGTACTTGGAGTTGGTTTATCTATTTATCAGATACTACCTGGGCGACCCACTACTCCACAACTAAGTCCTTATCAAACCAGTTGGTCTGTTGCTGTTGAAGTATTAAAGAGAGAACCGATTTTAGGAATCGGACCAGGAGACTATCTTACAGCTTTTAGCCGTTTTCGACCAATTGAATACAATGCCACTGATTTTTGGGCAATACGATTTTCTAGCGCAAGAAGCTTTTTCCTAACTTTGCTTACTGAAACAGGATTATTGGGTCTTGCAGGACTAGCAATTCTTCTTGTTGTTGTTTACAGAAATGTTAAGCAGCTCATTAAATCTGAAAAAATATATACTGAAAATTATGGAAGCTGGATTTCATTAATAATACTAATAGTATTACTTGCTCTTTTCCCCGCAACTGTTTTGATTACAACATTGTTTTTTGTCTTGCTATCATTCTCTGCCAAAACAACCAGAACAGAACTAACACTCACAGCTAAATCTGCACATTCTTCAGCTGCATCCAGATTCCCTGCTGTAATGATTACTCTACCAATATTTCTTCTAGTATTAGCTGGATTATATTACTCGATTGTCATATTAACAGCTGAATACCGATTCGCTAGAGCATTGTCTTATCTCTCTCAAAATAAAGTCCAGCCAACAGTAAATACTTTAGTAAGCGCAATTAACCTTAACCCAAGTGTTGACAGATATCGTGCTACTTATGCTCGTGTTAACCTAGCTTTAGCAGATTCATTGGCAAGAAAAGAAGAAATAACTGACCAAGACAGAGAAACCCTTGCACAACTAGTCCAATTATCAATTTCTGAAGCAAAGTCTGCAGTAGCCGCTAACCCACTACGAGCTGGAAACTGGGAAGTTCTAGGAAGAACCTACCAAGCAATAATTCCTGTTGCACAAGGAGCGGATGTGTTTGCTGCACAATCTATTCAACAAGCCGTTGCTTTAGATCCTTTAAACCCTAATTTAAGAATCGCTCTAGGAGGACTCTTTTATCAAGCAGAAAATTATAAGGAGGCAATAAAAATATTCGAATTGGCTGTTCAGGTAAAACCAGATCTTGCTAATGCTCACTACAATTTAGCACATGCTTACAAGCAAGATGGTCAACTAGAAAATGCAGTGAGAGAAATGACAGTTGTGTTATCTTTAATTGACAGCAGTTCACAAGACTACCAAATTGCTAAACAAGCACTGGAAGAAATGGAAAAAACACTCGAATCACAGAGCGAAAGCACTGAAACACCAAGTACAGAAGGCGGTGAAGAGCTTTCTGCTCCACCAGAAGGTGAAGATCCACTGTTAGACCCACAGCTTGAACTACCTGAGGATGCTGCACCACCTGAAGCACCAGAAACAGATATACAATCTGATGGCGATAATGGTGCATCACCGTCACCATCGCCAAGCCCTACACCATCACCCAGTGCAAGTCCCAGATAATGTATTTCAAAAGAGCACAAACTGGCTAACGTCTTTTGATATTTCTTAAAATAAATAATTAGCTAAGCTTTTTGAATAATTTAGTCTATTTCTTCTTAAGACTACTCAATATAGATTTATTTACCAATCCTCAAGCTCTGCTTTAGAAGCAGCTAGAATGATTGTGGCCGAGTAGGAACCGGGAATTGTATTTTGAGGTACTTCTATAGCCCAATATGTACTTGATGCAGAAGGTGATAAATCTGACAATGTCTTGGGACAATTTAACTCTATTTCGGTAGAATTGGTAGTAAGCGGAGTAGCTAATGCAAAGGGTGTAGAACTACTCATTGTGTACCTTTGACTAGATACGGGTATAACGTCTCCTTCATTGCTTGTCAGGTTACTTCCATAAACAGCTGCATCCAGACCCGTATTACCTGTTGCTCTGATAATAACTTCATTGTCTGTAAACTGAGTTCTCTTTCCTTGTATCAAAGTTCCATAGTTTAAAAAGCTTGGGCTAAAATCAAACCCCACTAAACTTATAACTTCAACCCCTTCATTTATTTCTGAAACTTTTTGCTCACCACTACTATTTATAATTTTTACAGATGTTTGCCAGTTTTGATCTTCATATTTTGACCCAAAATCAGTGGCATCTGCGTGATATTGAACACTTGTTTTGCATATATAATCGATACTTGAATCTTCTTCACCGGTGCAAGTATTACCACTTTCTACTCTTATACAAGTATTAGTTGGATAGCAATTGTTGTTGTTTGCGTGGTGTTTCTCATTACAAGAATCATAACCTATTCCTGACCTATAAAGACTTGCTTCAACAATTAAATCATCAGTGTTTATACAAGAATTTGTATCAGTTATTGTTGCTGTGATCGAAACTTCTTTTGTAGAGCCTTCGATTAATTCTATATTCTCGCCATTGTTCAAACTTATATTACTTATCTCAGGAATAGTATTATTTATCTCAAAATGAGAATTGGTTGCTTGTAGTTCAGATCCCGAAGCATGACCATGACTGTCAAAAACATAAGCAAATGCATCAAACTTTCCATCAATGCTTGGTAGAGAAATTTCATAGATACATACAGGGTTCTCTAGAGTGTAATCTGTGCTGCACCACATGTCTTCGTCCCCTCCATCACACTCTGTTCCTATTATTCCCTTTGTCTTGCAAACAATCATTTTTACCTGATCTTGACTAAAAGACATATCTGGATCAAAAGCAGCTGCTTCCCAAATAATTTTGCCACCAGGGTCTTGTGGGCTGTTATTACTAATTTTAGTAAATTGAGGTCTATGGTTTACGTAATAAGGAGATCCATTATCTCCTGATCCTTGCGATGGAGAAGAACAACTAGCCGATTGCGCTCCATCACAAACAAAACCAAACCAAACACTAAACTCCTCTGTTTCGTCTTCAGGAATAGTATACTCACAACTAGCTTCTTCCCCACTAATCACAGCTTCACTTATACACCATTCACCGTCAACGCAAACAGGCATACCGTCGGTAGTTGGGGATATATTACCTGTTTTACAAATAGCCAAATAATAGTCATCTTTATTTTCATCTAAGGCTGTGGCTTTAAACGTAATTTTCGATCCTGTATTAGTTGGACTTGATGCCGTACTTGATACACTTTCTTGAGGTTCTTTAATAAAATGTGGAGCTATTTTACCAACAATAGTTCTAGTTACAACCAAATCAGCTTCAACTTTTTTGGTATTAACAAACTGGCTTGTGGCAATCAAAAGAAGAAGTAAAATAATTTTGTACTTCATGTCTACTTAAACTTAACACAGTAAATTATGTCAAACAATTACATTTAAAATTCTGGAAATCTCTCCTTTTTACATCCAACAAGGACTAGTTTGCAGACTTTATACTGCTTTTTGGAAGCCAACCACTTGTACCGTCACTGAGTACAACCTGATACCATCGTGAATTCTCATCGATCACATCAAATGTCTCACCTTCATTTGCAATCTGTATTATACTTGAAGTGTAGTTAGGTTCTTGATAAATTGGATATCCTTCACCTTCAAAGTTACTCACCACAAGTGGGTTGAAATTATCATTCTCACTGTTGTCAGTAGATATTCCCTGAACTTGTGCTGACTCTGTTCCTTCATTAATTGTTAATTCAGCTTGATCTTCATCCTCGTTTGGTGAAGATTCCGGATCTGCAGTAGCTTCTATTTCTTCTTTTGTTTCAAGTGTCTGTGGTTTATCTGCAGAAGGTATATTTGTTAAAACAATTCCCATTACACCAATTACCAAAAATCCCAAACTGATCGCAAGAACTATATTAAATATTTTTTCGTATTTTTTGTACTTTTTATCTTTACCCAATACTCTCCAAAAACCATAAGCTAAAGCACCTAATAAACCTAGAAGTGCTAATCCACTGAGAATATTTTCTTTTGTAAACCTATCACTACCTTGATCACCACCATCTAAAGTTACTCTTGATTCTCCACCTTCAGTCACTCGAAAAACCATTCTTTCCTCTCTTAATACACTACCGTCTTTTATTATTTGTCCAACACCAAAATACTCACCGATTTCAAGACCATGGTCATCAAAGTATGCACTGACTTCCTTTGTTGTATATGGTTCTATTTCTTCTATCTCTGTTGTAACTAACTCCTTAATAGGCTGCTGATTAAGATCCATTACAGTAACTTTAACTTCATCTGGAGATGAACTTGTATTACCTACATTTTCGATTTTTGCAATCAATTCAAGAGGACTGTATTGGCCAACATCCTTCATATTCATTGAACGTACCAATAAATCAGTAACAGCAATGTCAGTAGTCATTAGTTCGACATCTAGCCTAGCCCCTTTAACAATGGAAACTCCTCCGGAATCGCTACCGGATTCAGAAGCTTTGATCCGAATAACACCCTCAAACTGATTTAAAGGAGCATCCTGAGGAACATCTATAATTACCTTAAATGGAAACCTTTGCTGACCTTTAGGGAAAGTAAATGACATTCCTGGTTCGAATTTAAACCAAGACGAAATTTCATTCAAAGCAGGTTCTATAACTATATCCAAGTCTTCTATTGGATCTGACCTGGATAGTACAATTTCCATTTCCATATGATCCCCGGGCATAAGATGCTTATTGCTAATATCGGATGGTGAAATTCCAAATCCAGCATGTACTGCACTCGTACTTATAACAAATAAAGCTAAAACAGTGATAGCGTTTAGTAAAGTTTTATTAATTATATGTTTTAAATCTTTCATACTAACTATTTTATATTACCAGTTTGCCACCTCACCCTTAACAGCAGTTACAGTGTTCGTACCTGAATAGCTCCCCGGCACTGTTCCTGCAGGTATTTCTATACCCCACCAAGTAGATGCGGTTTCAGGTGATGCTGCACTAGTTGTCTTTTTACAATTAAGCTCTGCCTCTGTAGGTGTCGTTGACAAGGATGTACCCGAAGCATAGGCTGTCGAAGTTGCAAGAGCATATTTTTGCTGAGCAACAGGTATTGTATTACTGTTGCCATCATCCATATCAGTACCAGACAAATCCTGATCAAGCCCTACATTTCCAGTAGCAGTTACCGTCGTAACTTTATCAAGCGGATCATTACTTTGTCCTACATCCAAAGATCCATAATTTATAGTACTTGTTACATCAAGAGCTGTAAGACTTGACATTTCTACACCTGAAGACACTTCAGTATTATCAGATTCATCATCATCATCAGTGGCAACTAAGGTAGCCAACCAATTTTCTTCTTCATGTGCTGTTCCTGAATCAGTTGGATCTGCAAAATATTGAACCGCTACTGTGCACTGATAATCTGCACTAGCGTCACCAGTTCCTGTACAGGTATTTCCTGTTTCTACAACTGTACAAGTAACTACTGCATAACAGTTATTGTCATCGTCTTCATCGTTTGAATCACATCCTGCAAATGTTATACCTGATCTATATAACGACCCAGTAACAGTTACAATTTCTCCTCCGGAACATGAATTTGTGTCAGTTATCGTCGCACCAAGAACTACGTTTGTAGTAGTGCCTTCTGTTAGTGTTATATTAGAACCTGAATTTAAAGTGACAGCACTGACCACCGGAGCCACATTATTTACAGTAAATGCTTCATCAGAACCTTGGGTCCCTGAACTAGCTCCAAAATTATGATTGTCAACTATGTATACATAAGCACTAAAAGAACCGTCTGGTGTAGGTGCTGTGTCTTCAAATGAGCAGCTAGGATCACTCGCAGAGGCACTGCTCACACACCATCTATCTGATTCTCCACCATCACAATCACCATTTGAGATTCCGGCTGTCTTACAAACTATTAATTTAACAGTATCTGCACCTCCTGCAGAGTCAGAATCTGATGCGGTTGCTGTCCAAGTAACTGTCCCACCTGGATCGATTGGCCCATCTTCTGCTATTGCAGTAAAACTAGGTACATGGTTAACCTGAAAGGGCGACCCACTATCTCCTGTCCCCTGTGATGAAGAAGAACAGCTGGATGCTACTGCATTAACATCGCAAACAAAAGCATACCAAGCATTGGTTTCTGAATCACCTGTTAAAGTTGTATAGGAGCAGGTAGCTTCAGACCCACTTGCTGTAGAACTGCTGATACACCAATTTCCACCGCCACAAGTTGGTGCAGATCCGTTACTTGGAGTTATTGCATTAGTTTTACAAATGGCCAGATAGTAGTTTTCATTGTTGCTGTCTGATGCAGTTGCTTCAAAAGTTACTGCCACACCAGCATTGGTAGGGCTTGTTGTAGTACTTGCTGTTGATTCTGCGGGACCTGCTGTAAATGAGGGTGCGGAGTTACCGACAGTAACAGAAGTCGTAACAGACTCTGCTTTTACATCAGTAATTGCAAAAAAACAAAATAGAATAACTAATGTGGTAAATGTCACTAAAAACGGCAGGTACTTAATTTTCATAAAAAGCTTAAATAAAATATATCACATTTATCTTTTCACTTCTATTGTCCATTTTGACCGTAATTTTTAGTCTTTTACAGCTATTACTGTGTTTTGACCACTATAGCTTCCAGATGCAGTACCTATTGGTATTTCTATACCCCAATATATACTTGCAGTGGATTCTGACGGAACTATATTTGATTTTGCCAAATTCAAATTTAAGAGTGAAGCACTTGATGTTAGTATTATGCCTTCCCCATATGTAAAAGCAGCACCACTGTATTCTTGATAACCAACTGCTATAGTATCCCCTGAACAAGTAGGATAATCAGTACACATATTATCTCCTGATATGTCAGTATCAATGGCTACATTTCCTGTATTAGTAACCACTGTCACCTGGTTGGTTTCTCCACTATCACTACCTGGTGTTATGTTTCCATAAGCAATAGTAGAAGTAATCTCAAGGGCAGTTAAAGTATTTAATTCAGGTGAACCTGCTGAACTTGTAGCACTTCCTGTTTCTCCTCTTGCATCTTCTACTTCAATAAAAGCAGCCCAATATTCTCCTTCGTAATCACTTCCTATATCAGTAGGCTCTGCGAAATATTTGATATCCACTGTACAAGTAGCAGTCGCAGTATTGCCTGATTGACTACTTAAAATACAAGAAATATCTTCGTAACAATTACTATCATCTGGTGAACAGCTAGAACCACCAGTCACTCCTGATCGATAGGCCTTACCTGAAACAGAACTTATATCTTCATATCCGTCCAAATCCGTAATTGTAGCTACAAAAGAAATTGATGTTGTTGTATTTTCAGTTAAATTAATATCGCTTGCACTATTTAAAATAACGTTGCTCACAGTAGGTGTGTTATTCATACTAAACTGTGCAGTTGCACTCCATTCACCTTCATCATCTGAATTATCCCAGTATTTTATTCTCCAATAATATGTTTGACCATCGGAAAGAGAAGATCCTGCATAAGTAATATCCGAACATCTTGTTCCTTCAGTACAAGAAGTCAAAGATGTTTTATTGCTATCCCACATTTCTGCAGACGACCAATCAGAGTCAGAGCCAACTTGAAGCTGATAATACACTGCAGCATCAGAGGTATCGGCATCATTGTATATTGCTGAAAATGCAGGAGTGTGATCAACCAAACCTTCTACAGGAGATTCTTGTCCTGACTGAGCAGTATCATTATTTACATACAGTACGGTTGGAGCAGAAGGTGCAGAGTTGCCTGAACCTGTTAAAATTGTACTGAATTGCACAGCAAATGGTGAAGAAGAACTGGTTGTCCAAGCTGCAAATATTTTGGTTCCTCCGTTGTAATTACTAATTACATTTGCATTTGTATTTGTAGAGGTAACTGTTGTTTCTGTTCCCCAAGTCGAACAATCCGATGAAGATGAGACATCACATTGCTTGTAATAGATATAAGAATTGGAAGAGTCATTGTAAATTGCATACAAATCCCCGGAAGTTGTATCAAGAGACAGTGCTATGTATTGATTAGAGTCCGATGCATCAACAGTTTGAGCGCCTCCCCAAGCAGTTCCGTTCCATTTCTTGTAAGTAATTGCATCAGTTGTATCATCTTTAACATAAAGTATATGTACATTCCCTGACCCATCTGCAACCGTGGAAAAGTTTTTGCTTAGATTATTAGGAACAGTATCTATAGAATCAGAACTACCAGGCAAAGTATTTAATCCCAAATAAAGCCTATTGTAATAAACATCGCTTCCATCTGAATAAACATAATCTAGTTCCAAATTTGCCCCATCATCTCCATCTGAATCAAAATTATTTATATGACTCCACTTTACACTTACGTCTTTCAATTCCCCATGCTGATCCAAAAGGGTTTCACCATTCCAAACATCTGCAACTCCATCATATTTATCATAAACAATATTCCCATGGTCATCCTGATAAAAAACGTAAATATTATTACCATCAACAGCAATTGAAGGTTCAAACCCAACTTTAGAGTTTGTTATATCAATCGTCCAATTACTTATATTGTCCCATTGAGTCCCATTGGTATGCTTTGCTAAAGTTACGTAATCATCTGTTCCATCTTCATCTAAATAAGAAACCCAGGTATTACCTACTAGATCTATCCCCAAAGACACGTTGGCACTATTAGAAGTATCAACAACAGATGAATCAACATCAAACAATGTCCATTCTCCATTAGCCGGATTATTATCATCACCTAAAGCTAGGGTTAGATCATCATCCGTATTGTTAATATACGCTAATACTGGAATATCATCACCATTCACCACAATATCAGTTATCCCACAGCTAACACTTTCTAAAGTCACGTCTGTCCAGCTACTTGTTACAAGATTAGAATATTTAACTGAATTTGTGTCCATACAATACGATACATGTGGTTTGTCATTACCATCTAAAGCCAAGCTTATCCCTGTATATCCTGTAGAAGCGGATGTGTGTACGACCTGCGGAGAACCATATTGATTAGTTGTTGTATCAAAAGTTACATAATAAAGATCATTAGGTGAACTATCAGTGATATATATCAAATGAATTGCATCAGAACTATCAATTGCTATTGAATACCAATCTCCAATAGTCGGTTGATCACCACTATCTTGCTCACTCCAAGTGCCACCATCATCAGTTGAAGCATAAATTCCAGACTTATCTATCATGTACAAATCTCCATCAGAATTTCTGACCACCTGCTTACCAGAAACAGGAATCGAACCGGCTGTGTTATCATGAATCTTTACTGGACTACCTCTTACATATAAATAATCCCAGAAAACCTCGGTTCCATTAGAATAAAGATAATCTATCCTGTTGGCTCCAAAGTTGTTCCATTCAAATGACCACTTAGTTTTAACATCTTGATAAGTGCCTGTATGCAACACGGTTTCTCCTCCCCAGGAGTTATCTTTTGTATCAAAAATATCATAAGTTATATCATCCTGATCATTCTCGTAAAAAACGTAAATCTGACTATTTGCTGCAATTGCTATACTTGGTTCGCTACCCAACTCATTTGAACCCCCAGATGCTGCTTTATCAGTAATGGTTGTCCAATCTGAAGTCCAAGTTGATCCAGTATGTGTAGCAAGGGAAATTGAGCCATCTGAATCGACATAAGCAATCCACGTATCTCCGGTCAGAGTGTCAACAGCAATGGAAACACCTCGTTGACCGGCTGTATCGTTTACCTCTGTGTCTACATCATGAAGTGTAAATGAAGATGCATTATTTGTGTTACCAACTGCAACTGTTAAATCATCATCCGTACTATTTATGTAGGCTATTTCAGGAATTCCGCCTCCAGCTCCTTCGTTTATGGTCATATCTAAAGATGATGGAGTAATTGACTCAACAACCACGGCTGATTTCCATGAACCACCTATTCTATTTGTATACAAAACCTCATTATTAGAATGAAGTGCTATGTGGGGAATCCCATTCGCGTCAATTGCAATAACAGGAAATTCTTTAATTCTTGTGCTTACACTTGATACATTTTCTGGGGTGCCAAAAGTATCTGTCGAGGTAGAGAAAGCAACATAATTAACTGTATAGTTTAATGTACTTGAATTATAATCCTGCCATAGAATATGAATAATATCGGAATTATCTATTGCAATAGCAACATCATTACAGTTTGTGGCACAAGTAGGCTTATTTGAACTGTCCTGCTCAGACCAAGTTTCTCCATCAGTTGATTTCCAAACCTCAAGAATATTCGCATCATCTCTCAAAACTGCATAGATATTTCCAGATGAAGTTCTAACTAATTGTCTTCCTGCTGCAGATAATGCACCAAAATCGCTGCTATCATCAATATTGACAAGAGTATGTTCCGAAACATCTTCAATATCAATGTCAGAAGAACCATCTAAAACCTTACATGGTGAACCTAAACTGTCTTGCCATTCAGAATTTGAGTGGTTCCATTTACAACCTAGTAATTCAGTATCAGTTACAAAAGTTGTGTACATATTTTGATCTGCAAGTGGAACAATGTTTCCATAAACTGTTGGCTGCACCTCATCGGCTGTAAGTTGAATGACATCGATAGTATTACCAAAACCTAAATCCCCCCATGTCTCTATCTCTCCTGTATCCGTATCATCAGATCTCACCGTTTTGTAGACATAAAAGGTACCATTAAAGTATCTTGCTCCTACCCACAGATAACCGGAAGTATCAAGAGAAACAAAAGAATAGGAATACTTATCAAAACTACTGGTACCGTCTAGAGCAACTACATCTTCTTCATCCCAAGTTACCGATGAGTTTGTAATTGTCCCTCTTTTAACTATTATGTCGTTATTAAATGCTAAAGCTACGAATACATACTCCGTTGAGCCTATCTGCTCATACCAAACAGAAAAGTCATTAGTGTCATAGCCTAGCCTGTCCGTGTCTGAATTCCAGGTACTCCCATTTGAAGAATACCTTGGCTCGATTTCATCACCATCATGATAAAACATCCAGTAAGTTTGGTTTGCACTGTCATAGAAAGTTTTCCTTTGAAAGGAATAAGCTGTAGCAGTATTGGTACTGACAGTAGAGGCACCTAAACAGGATCCTGCTGCGATTGTCCATGATGTATTTCCACCGGAGTCAACTGAATTGCTTGCACTGATAGAAGGTGATGCAGTTGAATCTTGAACATCTACATAACTTATAGAGGTTGTTCCTCCTGTACTATCAGTTAAAGTAAATGTAGATCCTTTTGAAGCTGAACGCAAAACCAAAGGTGCACTACAATCTGTTCCTGTAAGGGTAATATTTCCATTTTCTGCTATTGTGAAATTACTACCAGATGCAAACTTCAGTATCCTGTCTCCTCCAGTGGCAGTAAGATTGTTAAAAGTAGTACTTCCATTTAGGTTTTGAGTGGAATCAGCACCCGCATCAAAAACTACAGTACCTGAATTGTGAGTAAATGAGTCAGAATTTGTAAAATTACCCGTGATAGTTAAATTCCCACTCGGTGCAGTAAGGTTTCCACCAGTTATTGTTAAATCTTTATCAATTGTCAAATTGGTACTTGTTACACTCCAAGATCCGCTGTTTCCATCATCATCAAAAATTAAATTATAAAAACTACTTGAACCTGCATTTATAGTTTTGCTGCTGGCTATGGAATCAAAAACTACTGTCCCTTGATTGTGAGTAAAAGTACCACTATTTAAATAATTGCCACCAATATTAAGTGTAGATAAATCTGATGACAATAATGTTGTGCTGGCAGTTATTGTAAGATCATTATTCACATCGATAGCAACATCATTTGTATCTGCATCAATTGTATTATTGTTTGTACCATCACCTAAAGTTAAGTTGTATACAGCCAAAGTACCTGATCCGGATAGGGTTGCTGTTCCTTCATCTGATGATTTTATAGTAAAAGTACCAGAGGTTGCTGAAGTTGCTCCGTTTATAATTACATCACCTGCACCACTGACGTTACTGTCTCCAACTGTAACATTGTATGTCAAACTATCTAAAGTTCTATTACTACCTATATTCAAGAAGTTCATGGATGTGAGGTCTGATCCAAGAGTTGTTGTGTTTGTCGCTCCTTCCAATGTTAACTCATAGACAGTCACGCTCCCGCCTCCACCAATCGTTCCTGCTCCTGCCAATATTACTCCTCCATCTGTACAAGATGGACAAACAACTGTACCAGTGCCAGCGGTTGTTAAATCACCGCCATTTATGTCTAGTTCTTTTGAATTCATATCAAGTGTTGCACCAGTTGTAACAGAAACATCGTTGTCAATTACCATCCCACCGGAAGAGGTATCATCAAGAAGTGTCGTACCTGTACCTGAAATTGTTAAGTTGTAAAAAGAGATTGTTGACGAACCACCACCAATATTACCAGAAGACGAATTTGTAACTGTAACAGTTGGAGTACCTGCGTTTGTATCTACCAGCGCAGTTCCTGAAGTTATAAGGTTTCCTCCATTTATATTCGTATCTGCATTTATATATAGAAATGCCCCTGTACCTACTAGAATATCATTCCCTATTGAATTTGTATCAGTATCCAGATAGGCAACTACATTATCGTCTAAATGAAGATCACCACCACTTAGTGTTATTGTTCCGTTTGGATCCAAAACTGTTGAGCCGTTTGCTACACCGCTCTTTAGTTTTACCAGTAAATCAAATCCTGAATTTACCACTAATGTGTCTGTTGTATCTTCAGTAGCAGTATATGGAATATCAGAATCATCTTGATTATCAAAGAAATTCATATCTGAAATAGCAACAGGAGTTGTGTTATCAGACATTACTGTGACTGTATCTTCATACACTATATTGTTACTGGATGCTCCCGGCCCTGCATATTTAATCACTGATGCACCATCTGTATCCTCATCGTTTATCCATATCACTATTCCATCACCGCTTACCGGAGGGTCCGCCTCCGTAAACTGGAAATATCCAGTTGATGCATCACATGAGGTAGAAATGGTACCTTCTCCAATTCTTGCAGCAATATTTGACGTTGTTCCATCACATACTATTGAAGCAGTAGTAGTACCAGCTTGATATACATTTCCACTTATGGTTACAGACGCATTTCTTTCAGCAAATGCCACATCAATATACGGTGGCAAATGATTACTAGTTGAAAAACTAGTAACAGACACTGTATGAGTGTGAGTAGAAGAAGCATTCCCTGTTCCAGAATTTACAGTCTGTGAGCTGCTTGGTGCACTTGTCACTATTCCTGTGACATTGCTGTGTGAGTGAGACTCTGATCCACCAGTAGCTCCGTATTCATCTACAGGTTTAATAAACTTTCCGTTAAATGGCTGTCCTGATCCTGACCTATCCACCCAACTTGACGGATATGAATCTCCACTTGTTTTATTCCACATTGCTATCATTCCGTTGCTTGCTGAACCAGTAGAATCTTTCTTAGCAAGAATTGCTTCTATATATGGCGGCTCGTTATTAACAGATCCAGTAGAAGATGAAACTGTATGTGTATGAGTAGCCACTGCTACATTTCCGCCTGATCCACTTCGAGAGTTTACAGAAGTGCTGCCTCCACTTGTTGTTCCTGTTATTGTGTGAGTATGAGTATTAGAGCCACCTGTAGCTATAGTATTTTCACCTCTTATATAATAACCATCTTGGTCAGAGTATCTTGTCCATCCAGAAGGTAATTCTCCAGTAAAGACAGCTATCGCGCCCGCTGGAATTTCAGTAGGTTCACCTGTAACAGGTGCTTGAATTACCCTGAGTTGGCGATATGAAGGCAAATTACTACTCGAAGAAATGACTGGTGTATACGTATGAGTGTGGGTAGTATCCGAAAATCCAGATCCACTTCTTTGATCTCCACTTGCTCCTGTTGGTGTAGAAACAGTACCAGTTGCAGTATGAGTGTGAGTTGCCGATCCACCTCCTGTAGTATTGTAATCAGATGCACCTCTTATAAACTTTTGATAGAAATCCCCAGATCCACAAGACAAACATGTCCAAGTACCATCCGCTGTTGTTGGAAGCGAGCTTGGATTATCCCAGAACAATATCATTGATGCAGTTGCATCAGATGCGATTTGCCAAAGTCTTGACTCTTCAAATTCACCAACAGATAATGGACCCAAAGTATAATACTCTGGAGAAATATCAGGTGCGTCAAAAAGATAATTTACAGACTTTTGCTCTCCTTTTTCGAGATCAATATTCCAAGAAATTATCTTTTCATTAGAATCTTCATCTAAACCAATGCTTATTTTTGGATCAGATCCTATCCGTTCCACATCTACACCATTGACTTGTACTATCTCAAATTCTGAAGGCAATCTTTCTTGAACTACGCCCTGATAATCCTGATTAGCTTTAATATCAAGCCTTACAGGATAATTTACTAATGGATAAATACGTGTCGGAGCATGTCTTTCTATATCAAAAGCCACCTCATTTCTTACTTCAAAGCTATCGCGGATAGTGTATTCACCATTTTTTGTAGTTGCTGTAAGAGTCATGTTGTAAACTCCTGAATTTCCTACTTGAAACTGCCCTGAAAAATCTGGTGTTTCTGTATAACCCTTAATCTGGCACTCTTCGTTTACTTGAATACTGCCTTTACTTGTAGATAGATTGCCTTCTTGAGGTCCTTCAATTGTTAAATCAAGTTGGGCATCGCAAGCCATGTGACCTCCCTCATCTAAAACAGCAAACGCCAATTTTGCCACTTCATTCGGTTGGTAAATAGATTTATTGGTATTTACAGCCAATACACCCCATGTAAACTCTTGAATGATTGTATTACCAGAGCCATCATCAACCCTTATTTCATACTTCCCAGGAGCTAGATTGCTTTTATCTATTGATACCTCAAAAACATCAGGCGAAATTTCAGTCAGACTTACTCCACCAATCTCTTTAGATTCATCAGTCAATTGATTTTCATTTTCTGATAACTCATTATTTTGATCTTGTGCGGAGAGAACTTTTGTAAAGCTGGAAATTGCAACCTTGGGTTCATTATCTGATTCTACTGTAAATTTTGGTTCTTTATTTAAACCAAATCCTCTCTCTCCTGCCAGCTTTAGATCTCCTTTTGACTCAACAAATGATGTTGATATAGCTGTCTTTGTTATCTCTCCTTCTGAGATAGCAACCTCATGAGGTGTATCTACGATCTCAAATAGTAATAAATTCCCATTATAGATTGATATAGCTGTTAATACTGTGATACTGATTGTTACTGTTGCGATCGAACCATAAACTGCAACAGGATAAGCAGCTGGTGAGAGTCTAAAATCAGAGAAAGAAAAATCAATTTTTATTCTGCCAATATCGGGTTGTGGTAATTTAATGCCCCTGGGAAGATCGGTTATCTTAGAGAACGGAACAGTAAGTAGACTTAAGTTAAAACCTTCGATGTACCGTGTACCATAAGAAACCGTTTCCTGAATAGTGGAGTAAAAATTGCTGGTACTTTCCAAGACGGTCTGATAACTCTGGATTAACTCAAATAATGCCTTATCTTTAACATCTCTTATACTTGAATAATCAGTAGTTGCAAACAAGAGGTTGGTTACATAAATCTCTCCTGCAGAAGATTTTATATATTCTGAATAAACAACTCTATCCTCTCTTGAATTAAGCTCGTGCCTATTTAATATGTTCCAAACAGTCCAGATAGATACGGATGATTCTTTTGTTAAGTCTCTGATTGTATAATCTGGTCTGCTTTCAACCTTATTAAGGATTTCAGATTCAATACTTGTACTTATTTTTCTAGGATGGGAGCTACCTCTAACATACTTGGGAGCAAATATTTCTTCAGCAGTCTTTTTCTTGCCTTTATTATAAAGCTTAATCCACTGGTATATGGTTTTGCGAGCAACACCATACTCTTTAGAAACTTCGGTGATAGTCTGATTTTTTTCAACAACCGATAAAACAATTTCTTCTTTGACTTGGGCAGAAAATCTTTTCATATAGTGAAAATAAATTTAGTCTATTTTAGTGTTACCAACCATCCTAACAAGCGTCAAGTAGTAATTTGTAAAAACATTTTCCTCACTTTTATGGGATCACGGATTGCTCTTGTGCGTTTTATTTGCGTTTATTTTATATATTAACTATAAACCAAAGTGCTAAAAGATTTATTTGAAATTGAAATTTGCTGATATTTGTATTACTTTACTGTATAAATCTTTTTTGCGGGGATTTCTCGTATTGTGTTTTGTGTTCATTTCTAAACACAACCTCTGCCAAAAAAACACTATATCTCTTATTTACCACCAATACACTCTATCTTCCTAACATAATGTTGTCATTCAATGATTTTTATAGGTTTTGGTTTTCAAATCAAGATAAAACTTATGCGGAATTTATCAAAAAATGAACAGTTTTATATAAATTTATATAGATCTTACACTCTCCGAAAATAATACGAACGTTAGTGAGTACATATAGCAAAAGATATAAATACACTATTTATAGTAGAAAATAAGGACATAATAAGAATAGAATATTTCATAAACAACCCATATTATGTATAGGGTAGTGACAAAACTATATAATTATTGCTATATTTAAATATGCCCTCTAAATTTTGGCTGCCTACTGCTCTAATTACTGCTTTAATACTAGTTGTCGCTGTATATAACTCAGATAGATTTTATGATTATAGGAACACTCAGGCTCAATCAGAATGGAAGTTTAGTGGATGGAAATATAGAAGAGTAGCAACTATAAATAATCCAACTAGCAAAACTATTAATAATTACCCCGCTACATTAAGCCTATCACCTTCTAATTTCTCCTGGAGTAAAGCTAAAAGCGATGGTTCTGACTTGAGAATTACTACTTTAGATGGAACAGAAATACCCTATTGGATAAGGAATTATGATTCTAACGCAAAAGAAGCTAGAATTAGTGTTAAGCTTCCCAAATTAGTATCTGGAAATAATCAAATATATATCTATTATGGTAATTCAAACGCTACTAGCAAAAGCAATGGAAAGGCTACCTTTGACTATTACCAAGACTTTAATAATTTTAACCCTACGGTAAAGTTCGGCATTATTACCGATATCCATCATGACAGTAACGACCATAACTATTGGAATACTCCAGATTTTGAACAAGGATGGTTAACAGACGGTCGTGGTAGAATGAATAAATTTGTTCAAGACATGAACAGTTGGAACGCAGACTTTGTTATAACTCTTGGAGATTTAATTACATCTGAAAATTTCTCAGCCCCTTCCGGTTCTCAAATTACAGGAGACACAGTAGAAAGCCCACAAGAGGCGCTTACTGCACTTAAACAAATTGAAAGTGTTTATGATAACTTTAACGGCAAACGATACTACGCACTTGATAATCATGAATTTTATAATCTTGCTTTAGATGCCAATCATAAAAAAAATCCAAACGACTTGACAGTTTTCCCAAATATTGGTGGTCAGGGTGCAACATTAAATTCTAAAAATGGTGATATGGTCAGTTACTTCGATTTCGGCGACAGCGAATACGGTGTTAGATTTATAATTCTAGATTTGCAATACATAAATGATACAACACATCGTGGTCCAGAAAACAATTCAGATTATGGAATCGGATACCTTCCTGCTTTTCAAAGACAGTGGCTGCAAAATAAAATTTCTACAAGCCCACACCCCATTGTGATATTTTCCTCTCATGGACACGACCAAACAGATTTCTTGTACGGCACTGCATGTAACAACTACCCAACAAGTTATTGTACAGAAAGCAGATGCTCTTCAAATTATCCAGATGCTGGTTGTATTCAAAGTTGCAAAAACGTGGGTGACTATAGAAGAACATCAAATAGTGCACAAATACATAATATTTTGGTCCCCTACAAAGATAAAATCCTAGCCGTTTTCCAAGGAGATGACCATATGCCAATGCATTATGTCCATGATGGTATTCATTACTGGACACTTGACTCTGCTGACCAAGCTTCTGACAATGCAGTTGCTTATACCAAAGTAAGAATAGATCCAAACCAAAAACTCCTTGAAATTGAAGGAGTTGGAGGCACCAACAACTCCAACGTACATAAAATAAGTTACGATGGAGGCAAAATGAATATTAGTAATAGTCGCGACTTGTTCTTCCAACCTGCCTTACTGCCTATTGGTACTACTTTTAATGATGATGTAATGGTAGAGGCAGATTGGCAATTTATTCCAAATGCTTCCCCGCAACAAGTTGCAATTGGTTTTTGGCAAAACATGGATCACTTAAATGTTAGGCATCAATGTGCCAATCCAGGTCGTTTTAGAAAATCAAACTTCGTAGGTCAAAGACGTGTAAGGGCGTCAAATGGTAACTTCATTGGGACTGAGCGCCATATAAATGGTTCTAAAAATACAACGCTAGATAACGCTAATAATTCAACAAGTGGTCACTTCTGGACTCACTTGAGTGGTGGAAAAGTACGTTTTTGGTACTCATCTCCTGAAGGTGGAGCAAAATTAGCAACTGAGTACACCACAAGCGGTATGCCACTGCTCAATCCAGGCATCTGGACCTTTGATAATCTAGGTGGAAGTACAACAGCAAAAATAGATAATTTCATTGTAAGAAAAGCAACATACCCAGAACCAGAAACTAAATCGATATCAGGAGAAGAAGTATATACACCACCGACAAACACCCCAACACCAAAGCCAAGTACACCTACCCCTAAACCACCAACGACTCCACCAACCAAGACGCCTACCCCTACGCTTGCGGACCTTGTAGTCTCAAATATTTCAGTATCACCTTCATCTCCACATAATAATGATGATTTAGATTTTGCTGTAACAGTAAAAAACCAAGGCAATGAAACTGCATCTAATTTCAGAGTGACTTTTGGTTTTAATAGAATTGATGGTAGTGGATATAGTGTAATAGATAAATTAGAACCAAATGCTACGACATTAATAAATAGGACCATAGGACGAGGATTTACAAATATTGGAGAAAATACCTACTATGCTACTGTAGATTCTACAGAAGTTGTACCTGAATCTAATGAGAATAACAACACAAAATCTCTTGCAATAAATGTGCTGCCTAATCCAACCTTTACACCAACACCAGCACCACAAACCTCTACACCTAAACCTGCTACTGCAACACCAACACCAAAGCCAAGTACACCTACACCCAAACCTGCTACTACAACGCCAACAATAACACCAACGGATACTCCTACTTCAACGCCAACAGGTCCGACATCAACTCCTGTACAGAACGGGAACCAGTTTGTTCCAACTGATGATGTTTATGTAAAAGGACAAAATCCAGATAATAACTACAGCGGAGATAACCTATTGCTTACCTCTGACTATAGCTCCAATCAAAACGAAACATTTATTAAGTTTGATTTAAGCAGTCTTGCGGGTAAAACAATTACTGCAGCCACCTTGCGCTTAACACCTGCACTTGAGCGAAATGTAAATAAGATTGTTAGTGTAGCTACTTCTTCGGAATGGAGTGAGTCAACTCTAACTTATAACACGAGACCACAAATTGGAAATCAAATTGGTTCAATATCTCTCTCCACAATCGTAGGTAATCCTGTAAATATTGGATTGGATGTTTCCCCACTACAGCAATATGTTGGCAAGAATCTAACACTTGCTATAACAAACACGGGCACAGATGACACCTTTTCTGTTTACTCTAAAGAAACATCAAATACTGTAGATAGACCAACCTTAATTATTCAAACATCAGACTCTGGAGCAACCTCTACCCCAACATCAACTCCACACAAAGAGGGAGATGCAAATGGTGATGGAAAAGTTGATGGGCTAGATTATGTAATTTGGCTAAATAACTACAACACCAATACAGGTGAAGGACCTGCCAAAGGTGACTTTAACAATAATGGATTTGTAGATGGAGTAGATTATGTTATCTGGCTATCTAACTATTCAAACTAATCTATAGAAAGAATTACAAGTAGTACGATAAATAGACCAAGTATCTTGTCTAGGTAAAATAGAGATAAAACAATGGAGTGGACTCGGGCGGATTCGAACCGCCTACCTCTCGATTGCGAACCGAGTGTTCTGCCTAGTGAACTACGAGCCCAAGAATGTTTCTATTATAAACTATTTATTATATTTACAGTCTTAATATATTGAATTAATCTCACCTCTTCTATCAAAGCCAAGTTGTATCTATAAAACCATATAGTAAAATAAATCCTTGAAAAAATGAATTGTATAAATTTAAACCGTTACTGGTGAGTCCATTGAGTGAACCCAATGTTTCTTGCACCATCAGAAGCGTCATAGTTTATAGGTTTAAATCCATAGTAATAATTTACTAAATGCTTGACCCAAGCAGCTCTATCTGAATCATACCAATCACCACCAAATTTATCCTGGAGATACCATTGATACTGAACAGCACGAAGAAGCGCATTATTCATTGTATGGTATGGATCTTTTCCTTGAGGATCTTTGTAACCTAGTCTCTTGAAAACTTCTGCCTGTCCAAATATTCCTTGCAACCCCTCCCAAGGATATTGGGTATATCCTGGCGCTGTATTTGAATTAGAGGGACACGCTCCACCTCTTCCTTGATCTGCCGGAATTGCACCGTCGGCAGGGTAAGAACTCCCAACACAAGTGGATCCTGTTGGGTTTATACCAGTATGGGGTGTATTATTATAATTACCCCAAAACCAGGTTCTACCTGTATCATTAATATCCAAGTTAGGTCCAACTGAAGTATCACCCACATAACGCCTGTAAGTCAGCCACGCGTTATTAAGATCTGAGGTTCTTCCTAAATACGCAGATGAAACGACACGTGCAGTACCGATCATTGTATTTCCATTACTTGCAGCGTTATTATGAGCCTCCCCAAAAGTTTGTCTTCCTCCACCTGAATACTCAAACTTAGCATCAGCCATATAGGCTACAAAATTATCTGCTCCTTTATATCCATTTCCCCAATCAGTTAATCCCATTAATTCTGCTGACATTACATATCGAGGAAACTGTCTAGGTGCTGCTAATAGTTGACCAGACACAGGACTAGATAATGTATCTTGCTCGGTCCCCATCACCGCATCCAAAGCATTTAATACTTTTGTGCGTATTGCAGAAGCATTAACATTTGCACAATTTGTATTTTCGCACCGAACTGCAACTATAGCTCCTGCAAACGTGTTTTGTGAATGCTCAAGACCTGAATATCTAGAAAGATCTGGAGCACCCCAGCTTCCGTTTGCTCTTGATACTAATGCATTCCAAGCATTTGCACAAAGTGATCCATTAGCACAACCTGATTGACCAGCAATAGGTAGACTCTTGATCTCCTGCGGTGAAATCCAGATTCCACTTGTAGGTTGGGATGGAGCCTGAGTTGGGGTTGGTGTGGCGGTGGCAGGTTTGGTAGTAGGAGTTGGTGTACCAGGCTTTGGTGTTGATGTAGAGGTCGGTGTTGAAGTTGGAGTTACAACCTTACCATAATTAGCTAGCCAAGTCACGTAATCTAAACCATCAACAAATCCACTATTATTAAAATCACCTTTCGAAGACCCTGCACTTGTACTTGTATTATAATTGGTTAGCCACACCACATAATCCAGTCCATCTACTTTTCCGTCATTATTAGCATCACCTGTAAGAACTCCGGACTTTGGAGTAGAAGTTGGGTTTGTTTCTCCTGAGACAGAAAGTATTAATTGAGGAGGATTATTATTTTCCTTAGACTGAACAGAAAAAGTATCATTAGTACCTGTATTTGTTATAGCTAGTGAGAAAAAACCACCGAAATATTGCTGCAACTGGCTTACATTTAATTCTATGTCTACAGGAGACCCCACTGATGTGGAAATTCCATTTAATTGACCTATCTCAATTCCTAACTGTGGTTTATTATTCCAATTAATGTTTTCTTCTGTCCAGTTAGAATTACTTGCTATATTTACTCTTTTACTGACATTTCTTGCCAATGCTGGGGTGAACCTTAGAGTGGCGGATTTTACTGATGAACCTGAAATTTCTGATAAATCAAATTTAAGATATGATTCTCGAATATTTGAGGATGAGTAATCTGAAGATAATAAAAGTTCATCTGATCCATAATTATTTGAAGGATTTCCTGCACTTACCATTGAATCATCTATCGGAGTTAATACTGTTTGTGCTCTAGCATCATCAGCAAACAGAGTTAATAAGATGGTCAAACTTAAAAAAATATAGATTGCTTTCATTAAATCGCTAAAAAGAATTCTCTGCCTATTTCACAGTACTCCGCATAAATAGTTGATGTCAAGCATCTATATCACTTTTACGTCAGTAAAATAAAAGTTAGTAGTAGAATTTCTTACTCATTAATTGAAGTTTCATCTTCATTTTCTACAACTGACACCACGACTTCTTCAGCATCCGTAGTATACTTGGAATTATCTTCCACTGGCTTAGGAGAAACCTTAATTTGAGTTAAGTTTTCTGTAGAAGATATTTCCACTTGATAAGCTTTATTTAGTTTTTCTGCAGTAATTATTTGCATTGTTTCTGAAGATGGGTCCTCAGGAGGACTCTTAATTACCCACCCATGATCCAAAAAAGTACTCATGTAAAATGATGCTACTTTTGACACAGACTCCCAAACTTCCCATTTTGTTTCATCCGAATCTTTGTTAGTAATCAAGATAGCTCCAGGGTAAATAGGAACTTCGTTTTCATCTAGTTGTACTACTGCTTCAACACCAACAGAATCTTCTCTTTTTTGATTTGAATATTTAGTTATAACAGCAGTTGTAACAGCAATAAAAGCAATTAGTAATATTATATAAGCTAGTTTTTTCATATTAATTTTGTACATTGATTAGGTATTTAATAAGTCCTACATTAGTACCAAACTCATTATCTTCAAAAGTCGATAGAACTAAAGCATGAATACCATTGGAAAGATTATTGGAATTTATTGTAACGGTTTTCTTTACACATCCCGATTCTGAATATACTTCTATTCCAGGATCTCCGTGATGTGCATTCATATCTATATTAAAGACAGATTTAGTGTTTGATCCACTGCATTCTGAATGTGCAGTTTTAAGCTCAACTTGACCTTTTACCACCGGAATTGAGATGTCTGTTCTACCATTATATAGGTCCATATAATTTGTTATTGCTGCATTTGAGTATTCGAGACCTGTATACCAACCCCTACCAATTGGAGCCGCAGAATTTCGATAGTTCCCACTTCCACCTAATTGAAGCTGGAAATTGTTAGTTGTAAATTGCCTGTCGTTTCTAGGATCGATTCCTGTCATGTTTGGTTTCATTCGACTCTCGCAAAGACCCTTACACCCACCAGGAGCAATGTGTGTCTTAAATGGTACAACCCACCTACAAGTACTTGATTTAGGACAGCTTAAGGGTTTTTCAAAAGTAACACAGCTTAAGCCACTTCCTACACATCTGCTACTTTGAACTTTCCAACTTCCATCATTGCATACTCCATTTGGGCAATTCCCCGAATCATTTCTAACAAATACCCTATCCTCATATCCATCAACTACTCCCATGTTTGTCCATGAAATTTTTCCAGGATTGTTATGGAGGATTATTGCTGCAGCAAAGGTTTTATCTCCATTTACTACAACTTCCTTTCCATTTACAGTACGTGCATTTGGAGAGCACATTCCCATATGAACATGTCTAAATTGAGAGATATTATTTCCATCCCCAGGTAACGGGCTGTCTTTTTCGTGCCACCAAGCTTGGCTCTCAACTGGAATTGCAGGTGGTATACAATTTGGATAAACACCATACTCACTTAAGCTTGAGGAGGGAGTTTCAGTTGGTCCAGGGGTCTGGTGTTGTGGCGGATGAGTTGGAGTTGATGTGGGGGTTGCAGGCTTTGGTGTGGCAGTTGGCGTAGATGTAGCTGGTTTTTGTGTTGGAGTAGCAGTCACAGTAGGTGTAGGTGTCTGTGGTTTTGGTGTTGGACTAGCAACCGTTCCATAATTTGTAAGCCATGCTACATAATCTAATCCATCAACAAAACCGCTCCCATCAAAATCTCCTTTGGCAGCACCTTGGTTTGTTGTTGTGTTATAGTTTGTAATCCAAACAACATAATCTAGCCCATCAACTTTTCCATCACCATTTGCATCACCAGAAAGTCCTCCAGGTTTTGAAGTGGGATTTGTGCCTCCTCCTGCTGCACTTACAATTAATTGTGGCGGATTTGAGTTTTCTTTTGATTCTACAGAAAAAGTATTTCTTGTATTAGTGTTTGTTATAACTAAAGTTAATTTTCCGTCCTGAACTACCTCTGATACCTCGTTCGCATCTAGTGAAATCTCTACAGCATTCCCCACCTGAGTTGAAGTGCTTATACTTCCTACCTCACTCCCTATCACCGGTTTGTTATTCCATGATATAGATTCTTCTGTCCAATTATCATTTGTGCTTACATGTACTACTTTTTCTATATTTCGATCAAGAGCAGGTGTTAATCTCAACTTTATGGAATTTATATTAGAAACGCTTCCTAAATCAAATTTTAAATATGCTTCCCGTATGTTTGAAAGTGAATAATCAGAAGCTATTAGCAGTTCATCATTTCCATAGTTATTCCCTTCATTTCCTTCACTCACCATTGCATCATCTATGGGGGTAAAAGTTGTTTGAGCTTTAACCGAATCAACAGAGTACACAGTGAATATTAAGATACTAATTACTAACGTTAATTTTTTCATCTAACCTTTCGCTCTTTTCTCACGTTACTTGATTTTTTTATTAATTGTCAAATTTTCTAATACTTTACGTATATAATTTTGCAAATTAGAAAAAATCACTTTATGTAAAATGCTATTCACCAAATATAATTTCTTCTTCTCCTTCCGGCGGAGATTCACTTACTTGTGTATCAACAAACTGATAACACATTCCACTGATTTGGTATTCGTCATAATAAGTTTCGTCAAATATAACATTAACATTATATTTTTCAGCTAGTTTTGAGTCGTATTCCATTGATTCTGATACATCATCAGAAAACCAGGAAGTCTCATATTTATCAAAAGTTACATCAAAATCAAGAATGTCACCCTCACAAGTAAGCTGATTCTCAGATCTTGTAAGCCCAAGCTCTCTAGCTACAGTATTTGTTGACTTATCTACCAATTGAACCAAAGAAGGAGTTAATCCAAGATCTTTATTGGATTTAACGTGCAGTTGATATTGTCCTCTTTCATCTTGGGTAAAATCTGAAGCTTCCAATATATCAATTCCATCAATATTTCTTTGTTGATATGTCTGCGAATTCAAAAAATTACCAACTTCTTTTTGTTTAAATACCGAAAAGACAACGACAGACAAAAATAATATAGCTAATAATATAAGTACAATTTGTTTATTATTCATAATTAATTCTGAACTCTAATAAAGTATTTTCCAGCACCTGCGTTCATACCATCGGAATTATTTTCCTGAGTTTGCAAATATATAGAATGTACTCCATTTGTCAACTTTCTTGTATCAAATTGAACAGACCCTTCCCAGCAACCAGAATTATCATAGAGCATGCATCCACTTGGTCCACTTACTTTGGAAACATTCTCACACTTTAAAGGGAAACTAGTTTCCCCTCGCTGAACAGCATGGAAATTAGTATCTACAAACCCTAATGAATTTGACTCGCCATTACACTGAGCATGATCAACATTAATCGTTATTACACCACTTACCGTAGGCATGGTGTCCTGCATGTTGGGATCAGAGGCGTTTAGTATATCTAGATAGTTGGTCCAAGACACATTTGCATAATCAAGCCCTGTGTACCAGGCACGACTAATAGGATTTGGTCTATTTCTATAGTGATTTGTACCACCTTTATGTAGCTGGAAATTGTTTGTATTGAATTGTCTAGTACCTAGATCATCATGCTCAACATTTGGTGATAAACGAAGTTCACTATGTCCACTTCTATTACTTCTACTCATATCTATATTCATGTTGATAAACCAAGTACATTCTTTCATTTCATTTGGTTTAGTCTGGCACCTTAAGCGTGGATTAAAACGATGATACTCAATAACATTACTTTCCCAGGAATAACGAACCCAATTAATATATCCAGGAGAATTAAACGCCATTATTCTTAGTACAACAGGAATTTTTCCACTAAGTACAGGTGAGTCACTTGCATTATTTGATCTTGCATTTGGCATACAAGCAGCTAAGTGAACATGCCGAGGATGTTGTTCTCCATTTTCCTCCCACCAAGAATGAGTCTCTATCCCGATTGCAGGAGGTTTACAATCAGGGTAAATCCCATAGGGATTTGATCCGCTTATTGGAGGAATGGTAGGAGTGCTTGTAGGAGCAGTAGTAGAGGGAACACTGGTAGCTGTTGCAGTCGCCTTGGGTGTAGAAGTTGCTGGCTTTGGTGTTGCAGTTAATGTGGGAGTAGCAGTTACAGTAGGTGTAGGGCTAGCCTTCTTTCCATAGTTTGACAGCCAAACAACATAATCAAGACCGTCTACTACTCCACTGTTATTAAAATCTCCGCTAGTTGGACCCTGGCTAGTTGTTTTACCATAGTTCGTAATCCAAACAACATAATCTAAACCATCAACTATTCCATCCATATTTGCATCTCCTATTAAACTATTTCCACCATCTGACCCGGAAGTTTCAAGAATTAACTGCGGCGGATTTGAGTTTTCTTTTGATTCTACTGAAAATGTATTTTTTGTACCTGTATTAGTCATTCCAATTGTCAAAATTCCACCTAAAGCCTGCTGAACTTGATTTGTATTTAAATCAATCTCTACCACACTACCTATCTCAGTAGAAGTATTTATACTGCCTATTTGGCTTCCCATGGAAGGCTTGTTATTCCAAGTAATTGTGTTTTCATTCCAACTATTGTTAGTGACTATGTGCACTGTTTTGCTTATATTCCTATCTAAGGCAGGTGTTAACCTTAATTTAGCTGCAGTTATAGAGTTTGCTGAAATTCCGGATAAATCAAATTTTATGTACGCTTGCCTGATATTTGATTGAGAATAATCAGAAGTTACCAATAAGTCATTGGAGCCATAATTATCTGTTGGGTTACCTTCACTTACCATTGCATCTTCTATTGGAGTAAGAGCAGACTGAGCATGAATAGGTTTTACTAAAAATAATAGAGGAACTAAAATTATAATAAGTTTAAAATACATGAATGATATTTTTATTGTTTCTTTAACAATAAACTTCATCAATAATTTCTGTCAAGTAAAACTTCTAATATTAGGCAAATTGGAAGCTATCAGCTGAACCTAGTTGACCCTAAAATAAAAACTTTAGTATGAAATTCCACTCAATCCTCCACTGCCGGTTGTAGCCCATATAATATTTTCTGTCACAACTACCGAGTCCAAATCATTTGACATTAGTCCATTATCTGTGGAATAAAGAACCCATTCACTTGTTGTTGGATTATATCTGGCTAAACCTCTATCCATTGGAACCCACACATAATTATGCGCATAAAAAAGGTCTTTTATTACTGGATCAATTTCAGAATTACTAAAGGATGAATAAGGAGAAGGAACTCTAGGAGGATTAAGTATTGCAACTGAGTTATTAGATTTGTTTGTTTGCTTTATTTGAGCACCATCAATCTCCCATTTATAATGAGCAGTTTCTGCTACAAAATGACACCCGATTTGAATAAATTTATTATTTAAAAATTCATATTCTTTGTTGCAGCCCGGATATGCAACAGGCGGTCTTGGTATAGAGATAAAAGATCTAGGTAGTGATTCATAAGTTTCCCAAGAGTCGCTCAAAGCATCATATATATAGAAAGCATCTTCTTCAATATAATCAAATCCAACTGTAAAAGCATAGAGACTGTTATTGGGAGCTTTGCCTCCTGGATGAATACCTGGATAATAAACTTCCCCTACTGAAGTTCTTTTATAATATTTCTCAACAAGGTCAGATGGAGGTTCAATATATTTGAAAGAGTTATTTGCAAAATCATATATAGTAAATAGTGGCTCAGGACAACCGGTACCACACTCTTGTGTAAAAATTAAAATTTTTGAACTATTCGGTATAGGTTCAAATAATTTTGTTAATCCTAAATCATCAAATAACAGCTCAAATTCATTTTCTGTAGGATCATATTCTTCATAACCAGAGCTTGTATGAACTAGTGGTTTTCCGTTTATAACAGCCACAATTTTATCAAAAGATAATGATCTGTCTTTTAGAATTACATGTCCAACTTCAAAATTTTTGATGTCCAACCAATTAATAAAAATATCTGATTCATTAAATTGTTTTATCCAAATTTTATTATTTTCATAATCAATTATATTTGCATTGACTAACGGATTCTTTGAATGAGTAAAAGTTGGATACAAATAGTCAACTGTTTTATTCTCGTCATTATAAGAGTATATAGAAAAATCACTAGATATTAGCAATTCCCCATTTCTATCACCTATTAACTTAATATTGAAATAGTCATTTATAATACTTTGCAGTTGCTGAGGTATAGTCTCGATTTTTTGAAGGTCTATATTATCTTCTGACGTAACCCATACATTTTTTGAATCAGTAAGATAGATTTTTTCTCCAACCTTAACAATATTAGTTAAGTCTATTCTACTTTCTACCCCAAATTCGTTGACACTATAATCACTCCATGCCTGCGAATCTTTATTAAATACAATTAAACCACCTTGTGAATAAGAATTGGCTGATACTACTCCATAAAAAGCATTTTTTGTTATCAAGACTTTTTTTACACCTATTTCAGATGCCCAATGAACTATTTCTGCACCATAATTGGTAATTCGTCCTGTCTCAGTATTATATTTGCTGACTCCTCTAAATGTACCTATCCATAAATCTTTACCATCTAAAACTAACTCAATATTAGACCCATTTATTAATCCCTCATTAACGCTAATCTTTTTAGCTTGCCTTGTTTTTAAATTAAAGACTGTAAAACCATCCTGAGTGCCAATATAAAGATTATCTCCGTTTTTAGCGATTTACGTTGCTGTTTGGTTTCCTAGACCGTCTGCCATAGTAATCTGATCGATTACTTTTCCTTCCTTATCAACAACTAAAACTCCACCCAAACATGCAATATATAATCTGTCCTTTTCTTCTATTACATCTCTCATGTCTGCACAATTCATCCACCTCAAGTTTTGATCTAAGGTTACACTTCCTGAGTTTCGGGTAGGCATACCTATTTTTACATTTGGTAAATTTGTTTTTTGATTATTATAAAAATAAAATCCAATACTTATCACTAAAATTATTACTAATCCAAATATGAATGGTTTTTTTATATGCCTACCGGGATTGTTTACAAAATTCTGAGGGAAGTTGGCTTGTGTATTTAAATTTTTGGAATCATCATCAGGATTATTGGGCATTAATTGATCATATTATTTATTTATAATAAATTCTAGAGATGCATTACTGAAGAACACTAAGCGGATTAAGATAGACTCCATTTCTAATCACCTCAAAGTGAAGGTGAGTACCAGTGGATCTACCAGTTGAACCCATTCTACCTATTGGCTGACCTTTACCGACTCTATTGTTACCAGGACTTGTACTTACATATAAAGCTTGCATATGGGCATATAAAGTTCGATATCCATTACCATGGTCTATAACTATATGATAACCATATCCAACATTGCTCCATCCAGCAGTAACAACAGTTCCAGCATCTGCGGCCAAAACATTAGGAGCAGCACGATTAGCAACATCAATAGCTTTGTGGTACCAAGAAAATCCTTGTGAAATCCCACCAGATGTTGGCCAGACAAATGAACCAGAGGCAACAGCCGTTCCAGCATCAGGAGTGGTTTGTCTTGTCCTTGTTCGCGGAGTAGAAGGTGATGACGCAGCTTCTTTAATTACACCATTAGGCACAGTAACTATTTGACCAACAGCAAGCTCGAAAGTCTCATCATTTGCAAAAGTATTAAATGGAAAGTTTACAATCTCCTGAGGATCAACGTCATATTTTTTAGCAATAGAGTAGACAGTATCCCCTTTTTGTGCTTTGTGAGAAACACCGGAAACAGGGAGAATTGTTAATTTTTGTCCAACTTTTATTGATTCTTTACTCTCTAAATCGTTTTCCCACCTAATAGTATCCTCTGTTATATCAAATTTAGCAGCGATTGAAGATACTGTATCTCCTTCTTCAACTATATATTCGATCACATCACTTCGATAATTGGGATTAGATATATTTGTGGTAGTGGATAAATTAGAGGTAGCAGCAGAAAGGACAGCCTGAGATGTTGGAACTTCCCATGGATCGGTGGAGGAACTCGGAAATTCCTGTGCAATCACAGGAGCAATCATAACTCCAAAAGTTGCAAGCCCAGCCATTCCGGAGTGCATAAATCGCCTGGCTAAGCGTCCACGTTTTTTATACAAAGAAGTAACCAAATATGTCTTGCTTTTTTCAGTATGCTTGAAAAAGAATTTTGAAGATTTAAATATATATCCAAAAAGGGAAACAAAAAATAGTTGGAGATCCTTTTTTAGAATATAAAACTTTTGCCGATTCTTACGTGACTTTAACTTACTCACAAATCCTGTTGGCAGATCATTTTTCATTTTTGTTACCAGTTCATGACCGATAATTAATAAACTCGGGCAGACCGACCCCAAAGAGTTACGATGTAAAGATTAACATATGCAAAACAGGAAATCAAAACGTGTCAAATTATGTAACTTATTATTTAAAATATCATAATTAAAATATTTGCTATCCACTGTAGTTTGTTAACCAGACAACATAATCTAAACCATCACCAACTTTAAGAATAGTCAAACCTTTGACATTTACGGTATACTCTTCGTTTGAAGATCCCATTGGATCTACGCAGTCTGCTCCTTCGCTCTTAATTAAATTTAAAACAGACTGGAATCCAGAACCATCGCCAGTGTCACCCACAAATGCCACTTTATAATTTTGTGGAGTGGTAGTTTGAGCGTTTACACCACTTGTATTTTTAGAAGCAATAAGATAAACAACTCCTAATAATATAACTCCAATTATTAATTTAACTTTCATTAGCTCTCATAGTCTGTCAAATATATTTTTACTCTAACATTGTCAGACTCTTTTGTTGCAACAAAATCAAATTTACGATTATCAAGCTCAGCTGAGAAACTCTGATAAGTTTCACTAGCAATATTCTCTGGTTCTCTAACAATTAACCATCCATAATGTTCTGCATCTTCTAGATAAAAAAATGTAATTGTGGATAATTCTTCAGCTACTAGCATATCTATTTCATAACCTGTATCAGTTTCATTAACTTTTCTTTCCAGTACACTGCCAAAATAGGTGGGAAAGTTAGGGAAATCTTTTTGTAACCTTAAAACAGTTTTTGTTTGCTCTTCATAGTCATCAACACCTGTTTTTTCAGGCAAACCTGGTGTTGTACTCTGGTCTGTAATTTGGGTGTCTTTTCTTTGAGCTTCTTTTTTAGTAGAACTAGTGTTTATTAGAAGTATAGATACAAAGGTCAGTGTTAATAAAACAATAATTAGGATAATAACAGTACTTTTTCTTAACACCTTAATAGCATTCTAACCATAAGTGGATTTGTTCTGCAACCGAAAATATATGAATGAAGATTAATCTTTAAGCTGTTTGGAGATCTTTTAAGAAATCCTCGTTTGATTTGGTTTTTGTTAGTCTTTCAAGAAGTGTCTCTGTTCTTTCGTCTTCATTTACAAGATCAAGCATCCTTCTAATGGTATGAACTTTAGCTAATTCTTCTTCACCGTAGAGTAGTTCTTCTTGGCGTGTTCCTGATCGAGTAATATTAATTGCAGGGAATATTCTCTTGTCTGCAAGTCGTCTATCAAGATGCAGCTCCATATTTCCAGTACCTTTAAACTCTTCATAAATCAAATCATCCATTCTGCTTCCTGTATCAACTAAGGCTGTTCCAATAATAGTAAGTGAGCCTCCATTTTCAATTTTTCTTGCTGCACCAAAATATTTCTTTGCAGGGAAAAGTGCTGCAGGATCAAAACCACCTGTTAAAGTTCTTCCTGAAGTAGGAAGAGCTAAATTGTAAGCTCTAGCCATTCTGGTAATAGAATCCAGCAAAATTACAACATCATGACCATTCTCTACTAACCTTTTTGCTCTTTCCAAGGCAAGTTCTCCAATTCTTGTTTGTCTATCAGGGGACTCGTCAAAGTTTGAAGATGCAACCTCACCCCTTCCATCTGTAACATTTTCTATATGACGAGTTATATCAGTAACTTCTTCAGGTCGCTCACCAATAAGAACTGCCATAAGATGAACATGTTTATCATTCACAGCCTTTTTATCTTTGTTTTCAGGATAATTTTGAGCAATGCCGGTAATAATATCTTTCAGCATTGTTGTCTTTCCTGCCTTAGGAGGTGATACAATAAGCCCTCTTTGCCCAAAACCTATTGGTGCAACTAAATCAATTACACGAGTTGTCAAAGGTTTTTCTCCCGTTGATAACTGAATTCTCTGATCGGGGTAAATAGCTACCATGTCATCAAACCTTGGCCTTGGACCAATGTCTTCTACTGGAACGTCATTTACTTTTTCCACTTTCAGAAGTCCCCAGTACCTTTCATTTTCTTTTGGTTTACGTGCTTGTCCACCAATCAAATCTCCCACACGTAGATTAAATCTTCTAATTTGACTTGATGAAATATATACGTCTTTATTTGAGGCACTAAAAGCCGGTCTAATCAATCCACTTCCTTCCTTAGCAATATCCAGAACCCCTTCAATATAGTCTGTTGGTAGATCAGAATCAGGAATTATGCGCTCATCAACCACAAGTTTGTTGTCTCCTTTTTTTATCAATTGTTTTTCTCCTTCTTTGAGGGAACCTTTAAGTTCAGGTTTTTCCAATGTTTTTTTTGTACTAGCCATATCAATTATTTAGTCAATATAACATTCAGTTAATTTCTCTTTTGATCTTAATCAATAAATCGATCGTTTACAAAAAATTAGAGGCAGACTCACGATAACAGTTTTATGAATATGTACATTATATTTATTATTTTGAATTTCTCATTAAACCTGGAAGGTCTTCTTAGTAATGTCTCTGTGTTCGAGGACAAGCGAGATATTTCACCTCAACTGCTTTATTTTACGATTTTACCTGCCCCTTTGTCAATATCGGTTTAAATAACACAAACCGTAAATATACATATCAGGATCAACCATAACTAATAGTTATTACTCTACAGGTTCCGCTACTACCAGTAATCTACGCCAAGTGGTACCAGGTGGATCACAGGTTTGTAAAATTAATTGTTCCTTATTAGTTTCGCTCTCTAACCATCTAGTGTCATCCGGGGCTACCACAAGCTTTTCCTTCACTTCATAGACATATTCTTTATCTGCAAAAAACACTATAACTTGATCACCTTCTTCTAACTTGCGGAGAAGATAAAAAACAGCGTTATACCTGGCCAAGTTTGCTGGGCTATTTGTTGAATGAGCAAAAAGATAAATTCTTTTGTCTTGTCCCGGGAAGTTAGTACCTGCGGCATGAGCAATACCATTTTGCAATGCATTCAGGTACTCTTCTTCTGAGCCTGGATCTACATTAGCAATCACTTTTGAAGCAGCTTCTATTTTGGGTATAACAACTGAAAAATGTGAATCTACTCCATACATTTGTGCATTTGCTTGAACTCTACTTATTCTGTCAGCCTCGGCAGTTTTTAACAACTCTTCAAATTTACTATCTGGAATATCTTTATGTGTAGAAGTTGCATAACGCAACTCCGCTTTTAAAACAGGTCCGAAAGTAAAAAATAGGGAAACTAATGCAAATCCTATTAATCCAGCACCAAATCCTCTCAAAAATCCATAGGCAATCTTAACTCTTCTAGGTGCATGCAGGCTAACTTCTACATGTTGAACATGTATCATGTCTGACGTATATATGTCACCTCTTGGATACATTTCTTACTCCTTTTCTATATAAAATACCAGAATATATTATAGCGACAAGTAGCTAGAACTAGATATCATTGCTAGTTTAGACTAGCTTGAATTTTTTCAGTAACATGGCTCCTGCAGGGGCTAAGAGAGCAGATGCTAGTAGAGCTATTGGAGCTGAACCTGTTTTTGGAAGTGTTGGTGGTGCAGTAGCACCTTTAACTTCAGGTTTTTCTTTTACTTTAATTGATTCAGTACAGTTGTCACTGGTATGCCAATTTCCTTCTGCATCCTTAACCCATACTCTTGCATTGTAGTCTCCATTGTTGTTGTATACATGAGTTATTGTATCACCAGATTGTTCTACTTCGCTTGATCCATCGCCAAAGTTAAACTTATAACCTTTAATCTCACCACCGTTTTTGGTTTCACCTTTTCCTTTAAATTTAACTGTCAATGGCTCTGTTCCTTCTCTTGGCTCAGCTTCTAGGTCAACACATGCTACTTTTCCTTCTGGTGTAGAAGTAGGAGTTGGTGTAGCTTTAGGCGTTCCTGTTGGTGTTGGTGTTGGCGTGACAGATGGAGTTGGTGTAGCTTTAGGCGTTCCTGTTGGTGTTGGTGTAGGAGTAACAACATCTTCAGTAATAACATCAGCTTTGTAAGTAACTTGTATTGCTTTTCCTGCTTCTAATCTACCCAACACTAATGGTGTATGATAAAAAGATTCATTTATCAAACAACCATTTGGACAATCATATAAATCTGTTGTACCAAAAAGTGTTGCATGTCCTGGTCTGTAGGATAGGAAGAATGGTTCTGTTCCTCTGATTTCCACAGTCTCGTTTATTTCATTAGCATTGTCAGCCCAGACACGAGCTTTTGGATGCTGAACTTTAGCAAGGTTAGCAGGCAAATCAGCCTTAAGGGTCAAATTCCTTGCATCATGACTTCCAGTGTTGAATATTCTAACGTTGAATTCCACAACATGATTTGGTTCAACATCTACAGAATCTTGCCATCCATTCTGAAGGGTATTGTTTGTTACCTTAAACAGGTTGTCACTTCCCAAAGTTGTCACTTGAGTTTTTGGAACTACTGTTACTGTATCTGTTCTTTGAATCCAGTTTGGATATTGGTCTGCTTTTACTTGATTTACAGTTTGGATCTGAACACCAGGTTTTGCACTGTCATTTACTGTAACAGAATAACGAAGTATGTTTTCTTCACCTGGATTTAGGGTACCGATATTAATTCCTGTAGTAATCCATGTGTCTGGTACATCCATTTCCTTTCCGTCTCTAAAAAGTGTAGTTGTATCATCTACATAGTCTACGTTTGGATCAAAATCAACGGAGACTAATACATTTGTAATGTCTGTACTGGTGTTGTTTTTAAGGTGTAATCCGTAATGGACTTCTTCACCGGGGAAAGCTTCTGTTTTGTTTACACCTAATGCTACATAGAAATCACTTTGCTGTGCACGTGAGAAGCTGAAAAATGTTACTAATGAAAGAACAGCAATGACAAACACTGCTACTATAGTTTCAAACTTTAGGTTTTTAATGTTGTTTAGTTTTCTTAACATAGTTTCTTATTTATAAGTTAAAAACGCTTTGTGTATTATATATTATATCCTCAAATTTATCAAGTATTAATAATCCTGTAATAATACTTTACTAATCTTGTGCTTAAATGCTTAAAGAAAACTGTTCCTCTAATACCACTTCCTCCTCCAAAAGGCGTTGGCGTTGCAGCAGGATTAGTTGGTGTTTCAACAGGCCTCGTTGATGTCTCTTGTGGGGCTGGTGTATTTGTAGACGTTGGCTGATTTGTAGCAGTTGGTCCTGGTGTTGCACTAGGATTGGTTGGCTGTGTTGGTGCCTCAGTTGGC
>CAYRUS010000002.1:229671-248869 GCA_964427735.1 uncultured Gammaproteobacteria bacterium
GTTGGTGTTTCAACAGGCCTCGTTGATGTCTCTTGTGGGGCTGGTGTATTTGGAGGCGTTGGCTGGAGTGTAGGAGTATTCCCTGGTGTTGCACTAGGATTGGTTGGCTGTGTTGGTGCCTCAGTTGGCGTGCCAGTTGAAGGTCTTGTAGGAGTGTCTTCAGGAGTGGAAGATGGTGTAACTGTCCTCTCTTTAGTAGCTGTTGGTGTAACTGTCCCCTCTGTAGTAGATGTTGGTGTAACTGTCCCCTCTGTAGGAGGTGTTGGTGTTAGTGTCTTAATAATCCTTGTAAAATATGGAGTGACAGTTTCAGATATTCTTGTGAGTGTTGATGGTGGTGTTGGTGTAATAGCTTTAACGCCTCTTCCTTGTGGTCCGCAAGTTTTTAAAATCTCCAACTCTGGGTGAACTGGCTCACCTGTAACAGGATTAATGCCATTTTGCATTGTGTATTCAGGATTTATAATTGAACCTCTATTAGTAAAGTTTCCTGCCATAACCCTCATGGAACTGAGTAAGGATCTAAATCTAGAATCAGGGTCATTATTGCCTGGTTCAGTTTCAAACTCATCGTCACTTACAGTAAAAGCAAAAACACCTGGTGTCTCCCTATACATTTGGGTCCATTTTGGATTATTCTCGAGCAACTCGGCTTCACGTCCCTCTAGTAATTGCCCTTCTTCAGAATTTACAAAGTTAACCTTCCTTTGTTCCAATAAAATAGGCCATTCGCTATCCAGATCCCCTGGAGTTCTACTGTCAGGTACTCTATAAACAGCACAAGTTTCTATCCCCCATATCTTCCTCCAATCCCCATCTTCCGCCGCCCAATCTGTAAATATCCTATTTGCAATGTCTATTACAAGAAGTCTAGTGTATTGTTCAACTAATTCTTCTTCTTGTGTAACGTAATTTCTAACAAAGGCTTCTGCCATTGGAACAACATGTCCTAAATAGGCCGTATCATCTGTAGGAAGAATTGCATGTGTTGTAGCATTCTCGTGGTCCTTATATAAATACTCAACATATGGAAAATCTGAGCTGGTTTTTACAATAGTAGGAACGAGATTAGGATTTTTTGCAAGATTTTCCAGCTGTTCAAGACCGCTTTCATTTGTAGTTTGTATCTGTAATGAATAAGCATTTGTCAGTGCATTAATCACTTTTACAGGATCATTCCATCCCATTCCTAAATCTTCAACTCTGTTAACTTTAGGGTCTAGGGTTAACTCAGCTTGAAGAATTTTTACCCATGCTTCAGCATCTCTTGGAACAATAGATTCTGCTATAAGTAGTTGTGCTTTATTAATATAGTCTGACCATTCTTGGATTCTATTTGCTAACCCTTCTTGCACTCCAACCTCTTGGTAATCATTACCCTCGAGACTGTTAACATCTATCATTGGCGGAATATAGATATGGATTCCGTTTTCAACTTTTACAAATCCACCATCAGTTAGTAAAGAGTATGCATTTAGCAGTGAGTGTCTATCGTAGTTATGCTCTGTAACGTTTTCATCATCGCCAAAAAGTGCTTGTCTTAGCTCTGTTGGTGTATATACCCGTAACCAATCTGGAGTAGAACCGCTACCATCAATCACAACTGGTTCGCTTGGGATTTCTGTTGGCCCAAGTGTTGGTGTACTTTTTGATGCTAGAGTAGTTGGCAAGGTTGATGAACTATCTAATGTCCTAACAACTGCTGTTGGTTGAGTAAGCGTGCTAGTTGGACTAGGTGTAGAGGTTGGTGTATCTTCATTATCATCCAAGCGATTTTCAATAAATTCATCTATATTACCCCTTAATACCATGCCAAGTCCAAACAATCCAGCACATAGTGCTAAACCGCCGCCCAGTGCAACAACATATTTTGCTTTTCCAGCACCCTCTTGTGTACTAACAGCAGGGGAATTAAAAGCAGCTGTTCTTGCTTTTTCTAAAGCAATAATAGCTGCATTGGAAGTGATTGTATCTGGATTCAACTTTCCACCAGAACCAGAATTGCCATTAATTTCATACGAAAGATTAGAATATTCACGAGCATCTTGTTTTAATCTTTCAACTAATTCCTCAGGAGCTAAATTAAAGTCAAAAATACCATTTTTAGTAAAAATTCCAATTATTCTAGATTCTGGTTTAGATTTTGGTTCTTGTATTCGAGGAGGGCCAAACTCACTTACTGTACCTCGATATCTCCAAGGACCTTTTTTTTCTTTACCTTCTTTAGGATTGAATAGATTGGTAAATGCACGTTTTTGCCTACTATTTTCATCCCATCTTTCTTCAAGAGTTTTTTTGCCCATAATTATTTGATAATGATAACTAAAATACGATTTAGGCAGGAGAAAATACTGAATATAGTATTAGGACAAAAATCCTAAACTACTATAGTTATAATATTATAGGAATTATAGCATGGTTTTTATGTATGTCAAGAAAGAATATAAAAAGAATATAGTAAGTACTTTACAGACAATATTACTTACATCAAACACATAAAGACTTTTTCAAATAATTCAGAATTGATGTTATTAAATAACCTACTACCTAATAAAATATTGTTCGTTCAAAATTGCGAGAAGTCTGATCTTAATCTTAAAATTAGTTTAAAGTATTCTATCTTTACTGGCTTTACTTATGAATGTAGGAACTAAAATAATTGAAATATGGAGTGCTTATTAATATGCTCTTCCCTTTGAAAAGGGATAGTGTGCCTGCCCTACACACCACCCCTTATCAGAAAGAAGAGCAGTTTTCCCTTTGTTTCGACTTATTCTTACTATGGTATAAAAATAAACCTTGACAAATGCCTAAAACAGCACTAGTCTAAACTAAATTTACCTTAACAGATTATAAGCCTGCCCTACCCGTTACAACTGTAGCGGGTTAAAGGTAAATTTTTTAATTAAAAGGAGCATTGCTATAGTTAAGTTTTAACTTAACTTTCGTGGTGAGTTCTCGGGACTGTCCGGGAGAACCCATCGGTAGCGATGCTCTTTTTTTTGTTATCCTGTTTCTTAACTACGAATAAGATCCTCTACTCTGAATTAGAGTTCAATCTACTCTAAATACTTCTAAACAGAACAACAAATTCACCGCTTAGACATTCACTATCTTAAAGTACAAATATACCTTTTCTAGGTTATTGGTAGTGTAGCACTTTGTGTCAACACTTGTCAAACCCTATAATTTAATACTGATTGTTTTCTTTGCTCCCCATAGTTTTCGTGCTTGTCATATCAGCCTTGTTCTTTGGTTTATTTACGGGCAGAAGACATTTTTGTGGATATCGTGTTGATAATAAATATTTATTAAAATTATCTCAAGTTTAGGCATAAATATATTCTTTCCATGTACCAATGAATTTGACACCAAGTCACTTATTTACAACCACACTAGATATAGTGTTTAGGTGTTGAAGATTTATTCTTTGGAATTAAGGAAATAAATTCACTTAATAAATAGTAAACATAGAATACCTACATTAGTGTAGATGGTGAGGAATTATACTATCAATCTATAAAGCAAAGTTCTCTAAAAATTTCTTCTTACAAGACGACAAGTATGTCAAGAAAAACCTTTTTCTATTAAAATTGTTAAATAAAAATCAAATAAATAAATTCTCATGCTATTAGACTATGAGATATATTTCAACCTTTAAAGCACTTTTTAATAATTTCATTTAAATGATGTGAATTTTTGCTTGTTATAGGTTTATTGTAACCTAGTCTTTTTGCTTCTTTTATACGCTTATCCTGAACTACAACTTGGCGAACATCGCCTAGTAGCCCTACCTCCCCTATTGCAATAGATCCCTTTACTAATGGTCTATCAAAATAACTAGAAGCAAGAGATAAGCAGATAGCTAAATCAATCGCAGGATCCTTTACATTGATTCCGCCAGCTATATTCAAATAACAATCAAAGTCATTCATATTAAGTCCTGCGCGTTTTGTTAAAACAGCAAGTAAGATCTCAAATCTCTTTGAATCTATTCCTTGTGCAATTCTTCTTGGAAAAGCTAATTTACTGGGAACAACCAGTGATTGTATTTCCACTAGTACCGGCCTCGTGCCTTGAAGTGCAGAGGAAACTGATACTCCTATTTTTGGAACATCTCCGCTTGTTAGAAATATTTTTTCTGGTGAGTCAATACTATCTAATCCTGCTTCTTCCATGCCAAAAATACCAACCTCATCCGTAGGTCCAAATCTGTTTTTGTGAGCACGAAGTAACCTGTAAATAAGACTTTTGTCCCCCTCAAACCATAAAACAGTATCAACTAGGTGCATTAGTAGAGCAGGTCCTGCCACAGATCCCTCCTTTGTAACATGACCAACAATAAATGTAGGTATGCCAAGTATTTTTGCCATTCGAACAATTCTATATGCACACTCTCTAACTTGTCCCGGTGATCCAGCCATTCCGGACAAATCTTGTGTATACATTGTTTGTATTGAATCAATTACAATTCCGCCTATTTTCTCGGTGTCTTGTGAGGAAATTGAAGATATTATCTGATCAATATCAGTTTCCTCTAACACTGTAATATTTTCACCTTTAATACCCAATCGCTCTGCCCTCAATTTTATCTGCCCTACTGACTCCTCTCCACTAGCATAAAAAAAATCTTTACCTTTAGAAGTAATTTTACTGGCAGTCTGCAACAGTATAGTTGATTTACCAATTCCAGGCTCACCGGCTAAAAGAATTACTTGTCCTGCTACCAATCCACCTCCTAAAACACGGTCTAGCTCAGAAATATTTGTTTTTTCTCTTTTTCCTTTGTTGGCTGATATTTGGGATAATTTTTGAGGTTTTGTATCATTTTTGACAACACCTTGTCTGTTTGACGCTTTATTTGACTTTGTGGTACTTTTTATTGTGGTTTCTACAAAACTTCCCCATGCTTCGCAATTAGGGCATTTTCCAAGCCACTTAGGTGATTCATATTCACATTGCTGACAGATATACATTGACTTTAATTTAGGCATAAATTCATTATATCCAAACAATACCCAAATATCTACTTGTCTTTACAATAATCACTCGTAATAATATTGTACGTTTTATATGGAAAAACCAAGGTTGCCATATGGACCTACAGTACTTGGAGCAATTGGCTTGTCTACTTCAAAAAAAAGGATTCGAAAGAACAGTACGAAAACATGCAAAAAAAGAAAATAATATTCTAGAACATACAAGATAAATAAATCACACAAATCCAGACCTGAATTTAGATATTTATATCTACCTGCCCAAGAAACTGTAAATTCTGGAATTTCAGAAAAACCTAACCAATGAAGAAGCTATCACCTATACTGTAGAAGCAGGATCTGCACACTAGTTAATAATGTTACTTAACCTAATTCATATCGCCATTTTACATATTGGTTTAAAAGATAGTGAATTGAGTTTTGGTCTTTCGAATGAAGTCCTTAATGGTACAGGAAATAGGATAAACTCAGTATACGGTATTGAACCAGGCTGGTTTTCCTCACCAGCTAAACTTCTAACGTTATTAGCCAGAGTTGAGCTCCACACTGTGCTAAATGAGGATATCTGAGTTGACAATTGCTCTTGTTGTCTTTTGCCTTTATTTCGATTATTTTCCGAAGTCTCGTTCTACTTTTACCAAAGCTGCTTCTGTTGCCTGATTTTGTCTTTTAAGCTGACTCAGTAACTGTTTCAACGAGAGTACCTCAGGATTCACAGCAAAGACACTTTCCTGCCCACCCAGTTTGGGAATAGCCGCACTGTTGGCAAATGTAATATGTTTTAGCTTGAGTCATAAATTTTTATCTAATATTTAGTGTTCGGATAAGTTTCTTCAGATATCTCCACATCTAAGCCTCTTGCAACTAGTTCTACCGCTGCCGATCCCAAGCATCCTACAGGTATTAGCTCTCTTGCTCTATTATCTAACACACCTTTTTTGTGAATAATATACGCTTTCTCTGCCTTGTTTAATCTTGCACCTCTAACCTCATAATATCTCAAATTACGACCCTTTAGAATTATTTTTTGGATGCCTAATCCCGTTAAATAACTTGCAACTTTATCCCAGCCTTCATCCCACTCACGACTTCCTGGATAGGGAGCTTCAAAGTCTTTAAAAAAAGGAACAGATGAATCATAATCTGTAGGAACATAAATTGCCTCCTCTTCTCTACCTACCAGAGCTAACATAATAGAAAATCTCTGGACATCTCTATTTTCGGGATCCAAATCTTTTCTTGCTGGAACAAAGAAAATTGTAGGCCTTTCGTCCTGATTGCTAATGGTTCTCTCTAGATTACTTTTAAATTCTGAATATTTTCCTTCAGGATTGGTGTAATCATGTTCCTCTTCGTAAAAAGGGTGAATAACAATAACAGCCTCTCCATTATTGGCTGAGACTTTTTTCATAAGTTCCTCTCTCTGAGGATAATTTAATTCAAAAAGATTTGTCGCAGTAACACCTTTCTCGATATTCTCGGGACCAATAACTTTTGGTAATTCTGATAGAGAGAATCCTGACCATCCATGCATATTTCTTAGATCTTTAAGGGAATATCTCTTCTCTGTCATAAGGATATTTTATCACACCACAATAAAAGACATTCGTAATTCAAATTCCAACTTCCCTTTACATTGTACATTTACCATAGTCTTATTGGAAAAATGAAAAGACGACCTACAGGACCAACAGGCTCTTTGATTTGCCTGGTCTTTCGAATGAATTCCTTAATGGTACAGGAAATAGGATAAACACAGTATACGATATTGAACCAGGCTGGTTTTCCTCACCAGAAGAATTGCAAGCGTTTTTAAGTAAATTAAGTTGGCAAGCCACTTCTAAGAAGATCAGGCAGTAGCTTAAAGAGTGTAATTATTCAGCCAAATAACATAATCCAAACCGTCTACAAAACCACTGTTGTTAAAATCACCTTTACTTGCCCCACCATTTGTGTTCGTATTGTAGTTGATTAACCAGATTACATAATCAAGACCATCTATAACTCCATCATTGTTTGCATCTCCAGGTTTTGTCGGTGTTGCTGTAGGAGTTGATTTTGGTGTAGTCGTTGGCTTAACAGTTGCTGTTGGTAATGGAGTACTACCTCCACTTGAGGTGTTTGTTATTTCAAAGTGGTCAATTATCTGTCCTGATATAGTTTTAAAATATCCTGTTGCTTTGTTTGCATTCCCCCCAACATTAAAAGTAATAAATAACACACCATAGTCTGCGTTTTGATCGGAAGTGTATATTTTTGCCCATTCTTTGTTGCATCCATACGGATAAGTAGTGGGTAAGCATCTATCTTGATTTCTTATGCTACCTCCTCCAAGACCGGAAACAAAAGCAAATGTTTTGCCCGGGGCAACAAGCAACTTATCTGGGTTTGAAGGGATTCCATTTACCACCGGATGCTGAGTGGTATCAACAATTTGATTAGTCATATTAGTAAGTGTTTTTGTTCTAGAATAAGAATGCTCATGTGCAGTAGCTATAATTGCACCATGCTTCAAACAATTTTCGTATACCTTCCAGCCCATCTCATTACTTTTTCCTCCTGCCTGCATTGCAGTCTGGTTTTTGTGCCATGAACAAACTTTCCATAAGTGGTTATCATTTTTAAGCTGATTGTCAATATATGGTGCGTATGTTGAATCTCCTGTGCTTGCACCGTCTTGTCCTACCATCACAATCTTAAGTCCACGAAAATTAATTGAATACATTTCATCATTTAAATTAGAATCATCCGGAGTAATACCTAATCGTGCCATTCTATCTTTAAAGTAACTAGCGTAACAGCCATCTGCATCACCACAACCTTCTGGCCAACTATCTTCATCGTGATTACCGTTTGAACCAAAATAAGGAAAATTACTCCCTAACTTGGAATCAATCACCTGGAAAAACCCATCAGGATCTTCACTGTAATCAAAATCTCCTTGATGCAATACAAGATCAGCCTCTTCTGCAATTATCAGATCAAGTACCTCTAAGAATTCATCTTCATAATCCGTATCTCCGACAAAAGCAACTTTTAAATTTGCATCTGTAGGAGTTTGAGCAGAAGCAGTCCTAGCAAGTAAAGCAAACATAAAAATAAACAGAAAAATAAATATTAATTTAAATTCTTTCATATAAACTCATTTATTCACTTCTAACTGGAAATTCGACAACAATCTCTGTATATCCATCTTCTTTTTCGATTGAAAGATTAGCAATAAGACTATCTTTTTCTGCTACTATAAAAATCTCACTTGAATTCAAATTCCTTGGTTGATCAACTATTCTCCAACCGTCATTCGGTAGGTTTCCTAAATACCATTCTGCAATACTTACAACAGAGTCTTCTGAATTCCAGACTGCCTCAAATCCTTGTGTTTGATCTGCTGATTTATGATATGAGCTTTGTATTTCACTATTTGGATAAACAGGTATTTCTGGAAATGTGGCTATGAGCTCATCTTCTTGTACTGTTATTTGAGAAGTTTCTGTTGGAGTACTCTGGCTAATATCATGCGCGCTTGGTAAAAATCTAATAACAACTATTACAAATATTAAAAATAAAATAATTGTTGGAATAATAAATTTATTAGACATTTAAATACACCCAAGCATAGCTGTTTTTAGCATAACACTGTGTATAATATATTTTCAATAAGTAATGTTAGTCGCAATTAGAGGAAAGTGGGTGATTACTTATATATTGTAGTTTTTGTTTTAACAACCAATCCCAAGGAGATACGACGTTCTTTTTTATCTATCTCCTCTACATAAACATCAACTTCATCACCAGCTTTAATTTTTTGTCCAGGAGGAATTTTGGTTAAATGAAGCAATCCTTCTACTCCTGGTTCTAATTGTACAAAATATCCGAAATCGCTTGCTTTCGTCACTTTTCCTGTTACCTTTGTATCAGCAGGATACTTCTCTTCGATTTCATCCCACGGATCCTTTTGTGCTTGTTTAACAGAAAGCGATAACTTTCCATTAGATTTACCAATTACTTTGACTTTTACTTTATCGCCTTCGGCAACTTCATCTTGGGCTTCTTCAACTTTGTCCCATGATAATTCAGAAATGTGGACCAACCCGTCTACTCCAATTTTTTCCTTACCGATCTCGACAAAAATAGTCACAAAAGCTCCAAAATCAGCAACTGTTGTAACCTCTCCGTCATAAACTTCTCCTTCTTCTATCTTTTTAATTGCTTTTTTCTCTTTTTCTACCAGTTCTTTTTCTGAAACAAACTTCTCTGACAAAACAATACGATTTGATTCACGATCTAATTCAATTATTATTGCTTCTACAGTTGTCCCTTCGGCTTTATCTCCAAGCTTTGTCATATCCTTTCCCATATGAGAACCTGGTATAAAACCATTTAATCCAAATACATCAACTGTAGCACCTGATGATCCTACGTTTTTTACAAAAACTTTAACCGGTTCCTCTTTATCGTAAGCCTCCTGAAGTTTACCCCAAACAGCTTGAGCAGCTGTTTCTCTTAAAGTCAAAATTACATATCCATCAGAAGTTTCAGGTACTATGACTCTTGCTTTGACTTTGTCACCTTTTTTTAGAGTTTTTATGAAGTCACGAGCTTCATTGTAGGCAGACTCAGCAACCAAACCTTCGCTTTTCCACCCGATATCAAAAACCACCTTGTTTTGGTCAATATCAATAACAGTACCTTCTACAATATCACCACGCTCTATTGATTTTAATCCACCACCATATGCAGAAAGTAATTCCTCCATTGTCTTTGGTTCACCCATTGAAGTCTTTGATGTAGTCTTTGAATTATCCGATTTTTTTGCTGCCAATATTCATATTTCGTCGGTCTGCCCGACTCTCAGTGCAATCCGCACAAACTCCTTTCAATAGTAACGTTAATATTATAAGTAAAAAGAAGCTAATTAACAAGTTTTACTCTTCTAATGCTTTTAAATTAAGTGCCTCTTCCAATAAATTAAGTTCGTCTGGTAATAATATTTCCTCTGCGATTTTCCAGAATTCTTGAGGTTTCTTTGTAATTTCATTAAGACCAATACCATTACTATTTAATTCCTCATCAACTCTGTATATTACCTCTCTTAGTTTTTCGACTGTATCTGCTTCAATAATTTGGAATTTATTTCTATTTACTTCAATTATCATAGTGGTATGTTACATTTTCTCATTAATAAGGTCAATTATTTACAAAAATAAGTCCTATACCTATTGGATTAGATCATACTTCTATATCTCGTCAACTTATGCAAACACCTAAACCAAGTCAAAAAGTAGAGAATATAGTATTTATCAGCTCTACTCAAGGTCATCGCACTCAGAGTCAAATAAGTCTTTCATTTCTTCCGGATTTGTAATTATGATGTCCTTATCGTAAATATTCGATGACCTAATAACTTCAATTGCTCTTTCGAATGTGTATACTCCTGTTTCAGTCCAGTATCCCAGTAAGATATGTGCTGGAATAATTGGCTTTATTCTACCTTCCTCCTCACCATTGTTTACTATAATCAAAGGAATACTCCTTTATTTATATGATCTAAGAATATATCTGAAGTTTTCGTTGAGATAATTGCTCCTTCAATTAAATCAACCCCATCTGGACCTCTTCTACTTTCACCATCTACCTTTAGTCTTCACTATTATCAAAGTCAGAATGGAGAATCTCTCTAATTTCCTCTATAAAATTTCCTTCAATCCGGAAATTCCTAGTTCCATCATCATAAAAGTGTAATATTATTGAGGGTCTAAAATCTTCTTCATTTGCTGCCCCAATATGAAATGTTATAGCTTCTTTTGACCCTCCACGGTTATAATCAGCAAAAGCACTTCCACTATATCCTCTTACATCAAATCCTGCCTTTTTTAATCTGTCATATAATAATCTAAGGTCAAGATCCAAACTTTCATAAAATTCCTTTTGAATTTCAGGATGTCTATAATCATCTTCGGGGTAACTTGCAAGTATTCCTTATTTCATTATATCGAAGTATAAATAACAGGATTAACCAAGTCAACAAAAAACCCCGAATTTCTTCGGGGTTTAGGGGTTTTCAGCTTACTGTCCTGGCGACGACCTATTTTCTCACAGAGTTGCCCCTGCAATATCGTCGGCGCTGGTACGTTTCACTTCCTTGTTCGGAATGGAAAAGGGTGGTTCCATACCGCACAAATCACCAGGACGCTAAGCTGAAAATTGAATTGTTAAAGAGGTTTGCTCCTTAAAAACCAAAGGGAAAGGTTCGCAAAGTTGCGCAAGAAGTGCAAATTTAAAAATTTTAAAAATATAGAGTCTTTGGACTGATTCGTACAGGTAAGCTTAATCGCTTACGCGACTTCCACTGCCTGCCGATCAACCTGGTATTCTCCCAGGTGTCTCATATAGATTCCTCATCTTAGAGTTGGCTTCCCGCTTAGATGCTTTCAGCGGTTATCACAAAGGAACGTAGCTACCCGGCGTTGCATCTGACGACACAACCGGCACACTAGGGGTTCCCCCGATCTGGTCCTCTCGTACTGAGACCAGCTCTCCTCAAGAATCTTACGTATCCACCGGATAGAGTCCGAACTGTCTCACGACGTTCTGAACCCAGCTCGCGTAGCACTTTAATGGGCGAACAGACCAACCCTTGGGACCTTCTCCAGCCCCAGGATGTGCTGAGCCGACATCGAGGTAGCGATCCGCGCCGTCGATATGAACTCGCGGGCGCGACTACTCTGTTATCCCCGGGGTAACTTTTATCCGTTAAGCTCCGTACCTTCCAAGCGGTTATCGGAGGATCACTAAAACCGAGTTTCCTCCCTGTTCGAGCCGTCACTCTCACAGTCAAGCTGGCTTATGCTTTTGTACATTCAGCACGATTTCCATCCGTGCTAAGCCAACCTTTGTACCCCTGCGTTACACTTTGGCAGGGATCCGCCCCAGACAAACTGCCCATCTAACACTTTCCTTCAACCTGTTTGCAAGGAAGCTAAGTAAGCCTCACAGCTTCCGAAGAGAGGTATTACACTGATGATCCGAAGATCTCCCTCCTATTCTTGACAATCAAAAGCAGTGATAAGCAATGTTAAACTGCAGTAAAGCTCCACGGGGTCTTTTTGTCCTGGTGGATATAGGCCGCGTCTTCACAGCCATCGCAATTTCGCCGAGTAGAGGCTCAAGACAGTTGTTAACTCGTTACGCCATTCGTGCGGGTCGGAACTTACCCGACAAGGAACTTCGCTACCGTAGAACAGTTATAGTTACTGCTGCCGTTTACTGGAGCTTCGGTTCAGAGCTAACATACAAAAGTATGAAAACCCCTCCCTTTAACTTACCAGCACTGGGCAGGCGTCAGCCCATATACCTTACCTTTCGGTTTTGCATGGACCTGTGTTTTTGATAAACAGTCGGTTAACAATCGTTAGCTGCGACCACCCTAGAATAGGGTGGCAGGACATATTGCGAACTTACGTCCAGCTATTTTGCCGAGTTCCTTAAACCTCTTTCTCTCGCTCACCTTAGTCTTCTCGACCAGCCCACCTGTGTCGGTTTGCGGTACGGCTTGATTTGGGTCTCACTGCGAGCCTTTTCTCGCCAGCGTAATGTTTCAGAATCGAGAGGATCTCTCCCCCCTTTGCATCACTGTTCAATTAAACATCTCAGCGGATTTTCCAACTGACACTACCTTACAGCTTGCACCTTAATTCAATAAAAGGCTCTGGACATCACACTGGGTCAACCCCCAGTTAATAACGATCCAAAACAAGTACAGGAATTTTAACCTGTTATCCATCGACTACGCCATTATGGCCTCGCCTTAGGAGCCGACTAACCCGTCGAGGACGAACCTCGCGACGGAAACCTTGGGCGTTCGGCGGACCCGATTCTCACGGATCTTGTGCGCTACTCATGCCAGCATTCTCACTTCCAGCCGCTCCACCAAACCTTACAGTTCAGCTTCAATGCAGATGGAACGCTCCCCTACCACTTATGCAAAAAGCATAAATCTCCAGCTTCGGCACTATGTTTAATCCTCGATAAATTTTCGGCGCTTCTTCTCTCAACTAGTGAGCTGTTACGCTATCTTTAAAGGATGGCTGCTTCTAAGCCAACCTCCTAGCTGTCTGAGAGAAAAAACTTCCTTTCAAACTTAACATAGATTTAGAGGCCTTAACCGAGAGTCTGGGTTGTTTCCCTTTCGACTTATCAGCTTAGCCCGATAAGTCTGTCTAGCCACGGATCCACAAGGTTATTCGGAGTTTGGTTGAGACAACTCAGTTGCCCTCGCTGCCCCATTCAGTAGCTCTACCACCCTTGCGTTTATCATGACCACGGTCCCTAAAGACCTTTCGGGGAGAACCAGCTATCTCCAGGTTCGTTTAGCATATTACCCCTATCCACAAGTCATCCCAGCCTATTGTAACAGACACGGGTTCGGGCCTCCCCCTTCCTTTCGGAAGGGTTCACCCTGCTCATGGATAGATCACCTGGTTTCGGGTCAACCATCAACTGCTTAATGTTCGCGCTATTCACACTCGGTTTCCCTACGCCTTCACTGGATTTCAGCTTAGACTTGCAGTAAATGGTTACTCACTGGCTCATTCTTCAATAGGCACGATATCAGTCGCCTAAAGCGACCTCTATCGGTTTGTCCGCATACAGTTTCAGGTTCTATTTCACTGGGTGTTCCACCCTTCTTTTAACCATTCCTTCACAGAACTAGTTCACTATCGGTCCTTGTCTCATATTTAGCCTTGGAGGTTGGTACCCCCAGATTCCCACAGAGATATCTACCGTGGTACTCAGGAAACCTTTAGAGCCCAAGTTAGTTTTGTATACAAGGCTTTCACTTTCTATGGCCAACTATTCCATGTTGTTCTACTACCTTCTTGAGGTCTCACGTTAAGGTCCTACAACCCCACTCCAATCCCGAAGGATCGAAATGGTTTAGGCTATTACCGTTTCGCTCGCCGCTACTAAGGTAATCTCTATTGATTTCTTTTCCTCACCCTACTAAGATGTTTCAATTCAGGCGGTTCCCGCTTCTCACTTTAATAATCCTGCAAAGCAGAAAACTTGGAGTAAGAGCGATCCGCGATAAAGCGGACCGGGTTTCCCCATTCGGAGACCGTCGGATCAAAGCTTCTTGACAGCTACCCGACGATTATCGCAGTCTTGCGCGTCCTTCTTCGGTGTACAAGGCCAAGGCATCCACTGCATGCGTTAGTAAGACTCATTATATTTATAACAAATCTTGCGCACCTAGGAGGCTTACATAAAAATGTAAACCTCGCGACATGTATTCATGTCTTGCTTCACAATTGCGAAAATTGTGCTGCCAGATACTTAATGTACCTGGACTTTGCGACCTTTCCCTTCAGTTTTTAAAGAGCAAAACTCATTTCTAATCTAACTTATAAATAATTTAAATACGCCATTAGGCCAAAAATATATTTACAAATAGATTGTTAAACTATTTGAGTTACTCTTAGTAACTCCAGGAAGGAAGCTCGCTTCGATTAGCCAGAAGCCAACTTCCATCCTGCAACCACTAAATAGACTTGTGGACCCGACCGGACTCGAACCGGTGACCTCTACATTGCAAATGTAGCGTTCTAGCCAGCTGAACTACAGGCCCTCATTAGTTGGTCGGTTCCAAATATTAATGTTCTATCAAAAATAAACCGGCTCAAAAAGCCGGTTAGACTACTAAAAAGTTTAGATGAAACTACCCTATATCGGCAGGTAGAACCATAATATTTTGTATTTTTCCTCGCTTTATCATCAAGTAATTCAGTATCGGCTTTCTGATGTGACTATATTGTACAAGATTGCTTCTAAATATTCAAGGAATCTTTTTTTGCAAATAATCCTAGTCAATATACACTACCCACGATGGTTGTCAATTAGTTAATGGCGGAGAGTAATCTACACCTTTTATAGTAACTATCATTCCATCAATCTCTTTAAGAATATCTTCATCTGTATATCCCTTCACTCGAGGAAATTCCATCAATACAGGTGTTTTATCAAACCCATTCAACAAATCAATCTGTCTAGAAAAAAATCCTTGGGTATCTGCACGATCTTCTAAAAACTCTCCATAGCCTACAAAACAATATCTATATGTCTCACCGCTATTAACCTCCCATTCTGTACCTTTTAAATTATCAAAACTTGGAATGTAATTTTCTGTCACTGTGTTGCTATAGAAAGTACCATTAGAATCAGTAATTCTCCACCAGTTGTTTCCTGTATTTAGAGGGACTATTGAATTAGAACAGCTAATACCGTTATTATCCATTGCACTTAAAAATACCATCTCAAGAATTGTACTGTCTTTTGTAAGTCTCAATCCTAGACACCCCTCGGTACAACCTACTTGGTACTCAGAAGAAAATCCTTGCGAGTTTTCATCGAGTACATCTTTTATAGACACCTTCCATCCAGGAGCAACATTCATGTCAAATCCAGTTATTAGTTTTCTCGGCCAATCCGGATGTTGACTTATATAAGTTAGATTTTCCACTGCGTTTTTTGGCTTTTCAATTAATGTTTGTCCTGGGGTCACTGAAACTTGTTCTGTTCTCAAATCAAGTGTATTTTTCTGGAGAAGATTAGTTTTGTACAACAGGGCTACAACAAATAAACCGGCACCAAGTATTAATACAAGAGGAATAATATCTGCAATTCCTTTCTGATTATTCATATGTTAATTATCAATAATACTATAATATTGATGATATCACAAAGTATAATTATTCAGCCACAAGACATAATCAAGACCATCTACAACTCCATTCCCATCAAAATCACCTTTAGAAGCACCTTTTGATGTCTGTGTGTTGTAGTTACTCAACCAAATAACATAATCAAGACCATCTACTTTTCCATCACCATTTGAATCTCCAGTTACTGGTGGAACCGTACCAATAGGAGTAGAAGTTGGATTACCTTTTGGTGTTCTTGTGGACTCAGGTGTAGGGGATGTTCCGGGTGATCTGTTAGGAGTTGGGGTAGGAGAAGAAGGACTACCACCATTACAATAAGCCCCTTTAATTGGTAACGGTTGACCTGCACTTGGAAATGGTACTCCTGCCAAATCCGCAGCGTATTGCATTACATTTTGTTTGGCAGTATTACCAGCTAAAACAGTATACCAATACAATGCCATAGCTGCTGTTGTTCTTGCAAGTGGATGCCTACCATCTGTATGAAAGCCACAGATATCTGCTTCACTTGCAAATGGATCTGGATACAAACCCTTTGTTACGCCCCATGTTTCTGGTCCTGGATACAGATTGCTACTACCTTGGTCTAAAGCTTTTGCCATTGCGAATCTTTCTCCATATAAATGAAAATGAAAATGATCCCTTTTATTAAAGCAACATCCAAGTGGTTCTGTATAAATATGTGTGCCCATGTAAACACGATCAAACCCATTGTTTAGCCATAAATCTGCAAAGTAATTTATTGCATCTGCTCCTTGTTGGATTTTTGATTGCTGACTTGATCCAGGAGTTTCACCCGGATTTACCTCAATTTCATTGAGCCTACCATCATTAGAACAGTCTCCAAACGCCCATTGAGTAGATTGTTGACCAAGCATTATTTTCCTACCTGAATTATTTTTATACTTATTTATTACATCCAAACTAATGCTATCTGTAGCACAAATTTTTGTCCACCTGGCAATCGGAGTACTTCCTTTTGCTTCATTATAAACCTTGTATGTATTGCTATTGCCTGCATGCATATTTAGCATATTTTGCAAAACTGCGGGCCAATTTGAATTATCATCAGGCCATAATGATGTCGAATAACCAGTTACAACAAACGTTGTCTCCTGTCCATCCAATATTCCATTTGGAACAGGATCGTCATACAAGCTATTAAAAAATTGATTACTTTGAGCAAGTGTTGCCGGGGGAAGAGTAGAAAATATAAATATAAATATAAATAAAACAGTTACTTTAAGAAAGTTTTTAAAGAAGAAGGATGTAGTAATCATTTTTTGAACTAGTTATAGTAATACATTTTAAAGTTAACATTTTTGTTAGACTAATAACAAACTTAGCCTCCATAATTATTTAGCCAAATTACATAATCTAATCCATCTACTCTTCCATTATTGTCAAAGTCACCTTTGCTTGCCCCACCAGATGTTTGCGTATTGTAATTTATTAACCAGATTACATAATCTAACCCATCTACTTTCCCGTCTTTATTAGCATCTCCATTTTTAGGTTCTGATTCATCAACCACTTCTACAATCAATTCAGAAGGATTGCTTCCCTCTTTTGAAGAATAATCAGCACCATCGCTTGAAGTACTACTTACTCTAAAACTATATCTTCCGTCAGAAGTAATCACAGATGTAACATCAATTTCGTACCAATTATTTCTACTTACACTACCAAGTGCACCTGCCAATTCCACAGGAGATGGTACATCCAGAGAATTAACGGCCATTTCGTCCCAATCGCTACTTGCTGTATAAAAAGATCCACCTTGGTCTGAATTGCCGGTCGAGTATATTCTTAATTTTGCACTTCTAACTTGTCTGCCATTTAAACCCTCAACCAAATACTTCAATAGAAAGTCAGTTTTTGGGCTAGCATCAACATTTAATTCATTATCGTCACCAAAATTTTCCAAAGAATCGATAACTACTGTTGCATCCTCTGAAACGGGAATAGTAAGAATAGAACCACCAATACCAGTTGAAACCGGTGTTGGCATAGTTGTCTTAATTGGTGTAGCTGTAGGCACTGAAGTAGGAGCAGCAGTTCCAGCAGGTGTAGGTGTTAAATTCGGTGTGGGAGTAGGACCCAACCCTCCTACTTCTTTCCACCCCAAGTCCGGAGCAGATCCGTTATATGAAGATGAAGGGAGATTAATTACATACTCCGTAATATTTTGCGCACTTCCCCCTTCTGATCCGTCATAGTGATAAGTGTGTTGCATTGAAGATATTCCTTTATCAATGGCAGGGCTGTCGTTTTGTAATTCATAGTTGGCAGATAGTTTTGGATCTGCAACAGTTGTTGTTTGAGAATCTAAGTTATTTGATTGCTGGAGTGCTGGATTTGCTGCAAAGATATTGTGCTTTATGATAGAGCTTCCAGCAACATTTTTTAAATCAAAAGTCTTATTTCCTTTAAAAATATTATTCACAGCAACCACATTATGCCCACCTGATATTCCTGCATTATTGCCAATAAAATTATTATTAATAGCATAAACTGGCTCTGGCATTGAAGCAGCACTAAAGTCCTGAGAAGTATCACTACCTGGATTTAAACCTATTGCAGCCATACCATTGTTTAGAAATAAATTACGTTCAATTAAATAATGCCTATTGGAAAAATTGTCATAATCCATTATTTGAATTCCGTCTTCACCACTTCCTTCTATTCTATTATTTCTGAGTATCAAAGAGACACGCTGATTTATTTCATCTCCATGTTGTCTTGTTTCTAATCCATCCTCATCACTATTTAAAAAGTAGTTATCCTCAACTAAAACATTTTTGGTTTGATGATCAACATCAATAGCATCATCTCCCATATTTTCTATAAAGTTTCCTCTTGCTATTCCTCCACCACCAGGTTCAAAGCTTATTCCATCTCCTCCACCAGTAATGTAGCTGTATTCAATAGTAATAGGGCTGTTACTAATTACTGGATCTGTTGTTGAAATATATAATCCTCTCACCACCGGTCCTTCGTTCCATGCCCAACTCATTCCGGATGGAACTTGTACTATCCCTGTTATTCGTACTGTGTTTTGTTTTGGATTTGCTTGGTTAAAATTGGCAGCTTTAACAGTAACTTTTTTATTTAAGGTAAAACCTCCATAAGTACCATCTGAAACTACAATCTCATCGCCGGTTGTTGCAGCATTTATGGCAGCTTGTATGGTTGAAAAATCCTGAGGCACCCGAAGGCTTGCTGAACGAGTTGTTGAAGCTAACTGAAGTTTAGCGATAAAGATTACAAAGGTAACAAATATAAAGGCAGTAAATATAATTTTTTTGTTCATTGCCCTATCTTTAGGACTCTTCATTCAGAGTAGCACTATCTATAAGGAGTTACAATCGTTATTTGTAAGCCAATTTAGGAGTGGCTTAGATTGGTGGGTGCACTTGGGATCGAACCAAGGACCTCTTTCTTATCAGGAAAGCGCTCTACCACTGAGCCATGCACCCG
>CAYRUS010000003.1:0-47839 GCA_964427735.1 uncultured Gammaproteobacteria bacterium
ACCACCAACCCCGCCTCCACCAATAGGAAAATGTTCTATTGGCATTACTCCAAGCAGTACTACTATAAAAGTTGGTCAAGTACAGGAACTTACTGCGAACTCAAGCCAGGTTGATAAGGTATCTTTTGATTCCAGCAACACAAATATAATCCGTTTGAATGACAACGAAGATCCATATCCCGGTCCTTATAACACCGGAGCGATAGCTGTAAATCCGGGAACAGCAAGAGTAAGAGCGACAGGTATTAGAAACGGAGTTGCTGAGTGTTCGGCAGAAGCGACTATTACAGTAACACAAGATAATGCATGCATTGTTGGAAAACCAAGCAATTTGAATTTTAACTGTTCTTATCCGGGTACACTAACAACCCTAACCTGGACAGCTGATCCTAATGCAACTTTCTATTCTGTTAGGGTAGATAATCTGGCAGACGGTTGGGATGGAAGCTGCAACTCCGCAGCAGGTGATTTTTGCAGGGATGTTACCGGGACATCTATATCTTTTAATCTTGATCCCAGAGCAAGATACAAATGGTGGATACACTCAAGAAATAGCTGCAACCTTGGAATGTGGGGGGAGGCAGTGTTTGGACCTGAAATTCAATGTGGACCAAATTGTTGGGATGTTACAGGAGATACCTCAATTAATGTCGGTCAGACAGGTAACTTTAGAGCTAATTTCGAATCAAAAGATGGAGATTTGAGAGCAGAACTCTATAGAGATAGTTTTAACTCTTTAACAGGGATTAGATACTTTAGTTCATCACCTAACTATCTAACAGCTTCCTGGGCTCCAACGAATAATGATGTTGGCTATCACAATATATACTGTCGAGCTTGGAATGATGCAGTAGCAGAGTGCCGTGCAGCCGGGCAACCAGATACAGATTATGATCCACAAAATGAAGGAATATATGCATGTGCAGGTCCGAGAACAAGTATGCAGGTTGCAGTAAATCCACGATCGCCTAATTTAAACACACTTTTACAAAGCTGTAATGTAGGGAATCATCAAGTAGACTTATCGTGGACTTCTGTTGGTGCTACAAATCAATATGATTACATTATCCAAAGGTGTACAGGTGCAACATGCAACAACTTTGCAAATGTTGCAACAGTCAGCACCACTGCATACACAGACACAAGCCCCGCACTAACCGAAAACCAAACCTATAGATATAGAGTAATTGCTGAACACAGAGCATCTGGCTTAAGGTCTACTTCAAATATACAATCTGTAAGATTAAATCCATGCTCAACATTTAGCTGCAATATAACACTTGGTCCACTAGGTAACCAACAGATGTCACCTGGTGAAATACGAAGTTTTGTTACTCAATACACAAAAACAGGACCTGGTACAGTTAGTGCAGTAGAGATAAGAAACTCTAATGCAAACGCTTTGACACCAGTTTTGAGAAGAAGCTCACCTCCTGCAAATCCTTTTGGTGCAAACTTTACAGCAACCAACAATGTAGGACAATCGGCAAAGCTTCAGGCATTTGTAATAGATAGTAACAATATTGAGGTTTGCAAAAGTAACGAAGTAAATGTAGAAGTTGTACTTAAACCTTGGTGGCAAGTGGTAAATGGAGATGTGATCTCTGGCAATACTATCCAGTCAAACGTCTTTACAGGTAATTTTCTTTTTACAGGAGTGGGGAACTCCAAAGGTATGCCCATCTATGGAACAGGTATTGTTCCTGGATATGATTCAGGAAGGTTATCACAAACACCACCTGCTGTGTGGAATGCTAATACAAAAACAAACTTAACTACAAACTATAATATTTTACGCTCAAGAGTTCCATCCAGTGTCTCTTGGTTGGATATAAACAATCCATCGACAAATGTATCATCACTTGCAACAAGTTGCGCAAGTACAGATTTTTGTTGGTTTAGACGCTTACAATCAGGTTCAGAAAATGGATCACTTGATATAATAAATGGTGGAAACCTAGGGAATGATCGAGTAATAGTATTTGTAAATGGTGACTTAAACATAAACGGTAATATAACCTTTAATGAAGGTAGAGGGAACGCAATATTTATAGCAAGAGGCAACATAACTATTGCACCATCAGTTAATAGAATAGATGGGGTATACATTAGTAATGCACGATTTAGAACAGTCTCGGCAAATCCTGATGCGCAGACTCTACGTATAAACGGAATAGTCTACAGTTCAGCATCTCCTAGCCTAGGACGTGACAGACAAAGTGGTAACGCGAATCCTTCTGAAATATTTACTTTTAGACCTGATGTGATGTTTAATTTCCCTCGAGCATTAATGGAGAGAAATATAATCAGATGGGAAGAAATTCCTCCAGACCAAGACATCTAATAGTGCTATTATTTAATTTATATGAATATTAGAGGGTTTGTGTTTTTCCTTTTTAAACCAACTATAATGTTGGTTGTTTTTTTATCGTTCCTAGTGTTTTCTCCTTCGATTTCAGCTCAACAACCACAGAGATTAATTTATATGGTTCAAGACATTGGTGGCAGTGGATCTCACTCACGGTTTGCAACAATCGACCCGGTTACCCGAGAAGTAGCTTTTTTGGGTCCGTTTTATCCGCATTGGAATATAGAGACTCTAGATATTCACCCCACCACCGGAGTAATTTATACAATTCCTGCAGACAATGGAATAGGAACTACAGGCAGACTATATACACTGGACCCAGATACAGGGATGCTTAATTACATTGGAAACACAGGCGAAAACGACATAGCAGCACTGGCTTTTCACCCGGATGGAACTTTGTGGGGAGTTAGAAGAAGAGACCATATTTTTACAGTTAACCTAAACACTGCACAAATTACTAAAGTAAAAACAGGCATAGATGACTTCGAAGGAGCAGCTTGGGATATTGATGGAAAATATTTATATTTAACAATGGAAAAGAGTTCCGCATTATACAGATACGACAAAGACACAAAAACAATATCCGTGTATGATACAAATGCATTCCCAGACGAAGTAGAAGCTCTCGATTTTCTACCTGACAATACACTTTTAGCAGGGACGGATAGACATGCGTCTCGTCATCTTATTCGCTATGATGTGACCACAAGGTCAGTGGTAGAAGTTCTTATCACCAATGACTCAGATCTAAATGATATAGAAGGTATTAGCTGGTGGGAAGGGCATGGTAATTTATCATTTAATGAGTGTTCAATCTCATTGTCTGCTATATCTCCAATGGCACCAGGAACATCAAGAGATATACAGGTTACAATACATAATGGAGACATGGCGCAAATAGAGTACAAATCGTCAGATAGCAACGTCCTGTATTTTGATCCACCTCAATCAACCAACTTAACAAGCACAACCTCTCCATTCATAGTAGATCTTCATGCAGGAGTTTCAGGAAATGCACAAATTAGTGCTACTGCTACAACAACAAGTGGAGATGTCTGTAACTCAAACACCGTAAGTGTAGAAATAATAGGGCAACCTGCATGGTGGCAAATAGTTAATGGAAACGTATTCTCAGGAACAACAAACACATCAGGTGGAAGAATACAATCAATAGTACCAAGTGGTAGTTTTTTTATAGAAAAAACAGGTCCAAATTCAATTGGTTTACCAATATATTCATCAAATTTAATGGTTAATCCAGACAGAATATCTTCTTTTGCTTGGAACGCTGGAAGTAATATCGATCCAAAATTTGTGGTATACAGTTATAATAGGATTTTTAGTCTTGCCTCTACAGCTACTAACTATATCAATCAGAGCGTAGGAAATGATCCTGGAGCACAGTATTTTAGCAATAGCTGTACAGGATCAGATTTTTGTTGGTACAAAACTATTAGCAACCTTCAATTAAAGGAGGAAAGTTTGGATGAATCAAAATTAGTCGTATTTGTAAATGGAAGCCTAACAGTAAATAATAATTTATCTTTTGACGATGGAAAAGGAAATGCAATATTTGTAGCTTCCGGAGATATTATTGTAAAACCTTCTGTTACGGACTTGGAAGGGATTTATATGGCAAATGGTAGATTTATAACAGAACCTTCTACAAACCAACTAAATGTAGAGGGGATGGTATACAGTAGAGAAGCACCAAGCTTACAACGAGAAATCCCTCCCAATTCTTTGCCTGCAGAAAAGTTTATATTCAGACCTGACATTGTGTTTAATTTACCTAGAATCTTTACGAAAAGAGAAATTGTTAGTTGGAGCGAGGTACTACCTTAATAAAGGCTTGTAAATCCACCTAAGTTACGTTAAAATTGATGCGTTATGGTAAAAATTAGACTAGCAAGACACGGAAAAAGAAATTCTCCTTTTTACAGAATAGTTGCTATAGAAGAAGCAGCTAAAAGAGGAGGAGCTCCTATTGATATACTAGGTTTTTGGTTTCCTGAAAAAGACCAAAAAGAAGTAAATAAAAAAAGGATAGATGAGTGGGTTAAAAAGGGAGCACAAGTTACTCCCGCGGTAGAAAAGCTACTTAAGACAAAATGAAAGAATTACTAGAGTACATACTACAAGGAATAACAGGTTCAGATGAGATAAATGTAGAGGAAACTGAAAACGATAGTGCAGTAACTTTCACAATAAAAAGTCCAAAAGAATACATTGGTCTAATCATAGGAAAAGAAGGTAAGACTATAAAATCTATAAGAAATATTCTAAGAATAAAAGCAACTTTAGAAGAAAAACTAGTAGACCTTGATGTCCAGGAAGTATAAATTTCTTCTCTTGCTTATACAAAAATCCCTTCTAATTGTTTTTTTATTACCGAAATTAATTCTTCACAATATCCTGTGGACTAACCAAAGCAGCATCAAAAATTGAAAGTGGTTCAGGGTACGTCTGAAATGCTTGAACAGACCTTACTGCACGATCACCTTCACCACCAGCCTGACCGACTGCCCTAGCAACCTTCAGTTGATGAGGTAGATCATTTGCACCTGATCCTTCAATACCTATATATGTAGTTTCACCGGCTGATAAATCAAGATATAGAGGTCTTACTCTAACCATTATATTGTTGCCACTCGACCCGGGTAAAGAAATCCCTGATACTGAATTTTTATATATTCTTTCAACACCAAAACTATCTAGCTTAGGATATGTCCCTATACTTGCTAGAGCGAATTTATTGGTGGACCTTCTCGATGCTACAGGATCATAAACATATCTCTGCACACGTACTCCACTAAAATTTCCACTCAAATAATTTGTTGAGGGGTTTGAGTTAGTATCATAATAAATAGTAACTTCTACAGCAGGATCCTGCCCTTCACCCCAATATAAATTAATTGAGCCACCTGTATAGCAAAGAAGAGGCGGGGTACAATCTAGTGAATCATCGTCATTATGAGAAACAAGCCAAAAAGTTGCTGACTCACCAGAAGATAGCTTTTTAGGATAGTGATATCTTCTACCACCACCAGTTGACTCTACTGTAGCGCTAAAAGTCGAATTATTATCCAAAGGCACATTGTTTATGCTACCAACACTACTTTCCAACAGGATTCTTTCTATACCAGCCTCAGCAGCCGAAAAAGCCCTTGATGCTTCTTCTTCAGTTGTAGAGATATCTATATCTGTGATAGAAGAGGAGACTATTTGCATTACCATAACTAAAACAACAGACATTGCAAGTAAAACAAGCAAGAGCGCAATCCCTTGCTCGTTTTGTTGTTTCAAATAACGTTTAGTCATACTCTAAATATACTATATTATATTTTAATTTTCATAATAGCTATAGTTCAAAAGGATTCGGGCGATTACTATCTCCAGTCGGATCCAAGTCAGTAAAATCAGGAACCTCCAACTCTGAAATTCTTGTTAATATGCCCGTTTCTTCCTGGTTAATTTTGTTTATTGGAGTAGTTATGTCTGGTAAAGTCTCTGGCAATTTTGCATATACACTACTTAATTCAATTTGAGCTCTACCTGATTGATTATTATTATCAAACTCAGCTTCTTTTAAAATCATTAAAGGAGCTGCTCTTCTAATACTCTCAAAGAAATTAAAAGAGTCTGTAACATTACCCTCAAACTCAACATCAATAGTAATATCAGACACCTCGCTTTCTATTTCACCGGATTTTACATCCACATCAGTCAAAAATAAGGTGTTATTTATTGCCAATCTCCTTAGTTGTGATATTACCTGTACTACTGGAGGTTCGCTAGGCACACCTAAAATAGAAGAGACTGCATGTTGTTCAACAAATTGCTGCATCCGTTTAAGCTCAGTGTCTTTTTCAGCAAGAATATTTTCTATTCTTTTTTCGTTTTCCAAGAGTTGTCTTTGTTCAACTATCTTGTTGTATCCAAATGTATATGTCGTATAAATAAGAATTGCTAGAACTACAATCATTAACAGTGGAAACAATATCACAGAAACATTTGTTGATAATTTAATATCTTTCATATTACTTAAGAACTTCTATATCCATATCATACCCACTTCCACTTCTAAAACTAAAAGAATTTACTTTTACGTTTGGATACTCTGTGTTTGTTCTTAACCTTTCAAGAACCCTCCCTAAACTGTCTATACTTGTAGCATTCAGCTGCATTTCTATCGATTCTTGATTAATTTCTGCTCTTACAATATTTGCATCCTGGATAACTTGATCGTAGAAATTTCTATAAAAATCAAAATCCTTCTCTGAATTTTGGCTATTTAGGGCTTGAACTCCTTTACTTGCTCTGTCTTTAACAAGTACATATTGCTGTTCTGTCGCTTGCATAGATTGTATGGATTGTTTTAAGGAATTTTGGCTGCTTCTAACTCTAGAAAGTTCAATTCTATTTGCTATAAAAATCGCAGTAATTATCAAAGCTGCTGCAATAAACAAAACTAGAGCACCAATAGCTACTGTTTTCAAACCTTTAGATACTTTAAGGTAGCTGTTGTCTGGTGCTAATTCCTTAGATAATAAGTTAACAGTGTCCATTTCTTACCTCATAGCTAACCCTGCCGCTATTGAATAGAGCGGAGCATATGCTGCCAAACTTTGCCTTATGTTCGAATCCATCTCTACTTTTGAAAACGGATCCCCAACTACAACTTCACGGTTTAGCAACTCACTTAACTGAGCTATAATCCCCACCAATCCTGAAGAACCTCCTGAAAGAATAACCGATTGTGGCTGTTCACCTTTATCCTCAGATTGATAAAAATGAACTGCCTTTTTGATCTCTTCTGCAACCATCTTTATAACAGGGAGTAATGCGTTACTTACCTTTCCTTCTAATTTATCGGTAGCTAGTCCATAAGTCTTTTTATATTGCTCAGCTTGAATTTCATCCATTCCCAAAGATTGGGCTACAGCTCGTGTTAAAGCATTACCGGCAGTTGGAATTGATCTGGTAAAAACCATTTTTCCGTTTCGAGTAATAGCCATATCTGTTGAAGAAGATCCAAAATCAACAACCATATGCGTACCACTAGAAGGGGCAAGACTTCTACACAACGCCAAAAGTTCTGTTTCAACTGTAGTTACATTTAAACCAGCAGCTTGGATTGCCTGAACATAACCATGAACTACTTCTTTCGGGGCTGCAAGTAAAAGCACTCTAGTAACAGGTGGTGTGGCTGTCTCATCTCTTTCTATTATTTGATGATCTACAACAGCATCTGCAATTGGAATTGGTATGTATTGCTCGGCCTCCCATTTAACAGCAGAGGCGATTTCCTGATCAGAAAGCAAAGGAAACTTAATAATTCTTGTATATACATGTTCTTCAGACAAAGAAATTGTTATATCGTTAGAGGAAATCTTAGCCTCTTTGTGAAGTTTTCGCATTATTTCAGCAATGGCAACAAGTCCTGCATCATCTGTAATTTTGTCTAAAGAAGGTCCTGTATATCCGATAACTCCGGAACCACGCAAAGTATAAGAATCACGTTTTTTATCTAACTCTACGATTTTGATGGACTTAGTTCCTATATCTATTCCTACACCCATTTTTACATCTATCCACCAATTTCTTATATTAATAGGCAGATATAATTCAGTTTAACAGTGGTAAGATAAGCGGTCAATAGAGAAGAAAGTACTTATTGTTCACTATAATTTCTAGGTTTTATTTCTGTTTGAATATTAATTTCACCTACCTCAATAGAGCTACTACTTCCAGCTTCAGCGTTTATGTTTATGGTAATTGTTTCTGGGTTGGTTGAGGTAGGGGAACAGGTAAATATGTTGCAATTTTTAATATTAACAATATCAGATGTCAAAGGGTTTAAACGCCATCTAATAGCTCCACCATCACACTCTATGGTTTCGGCAGTAGACCGAGAAGGTGGCATATAAACAACTCTTGCATTGCTAGGACAACTTATACTCGTAGCATTTCTGAGTTGTCGCTCCATAATTCCCACAGCATTGTCGACATCTTGCCTAACTTTTATCGTGTTTTCTGATCTTTTAACATTTCTGACAGATAGTAAAATTCCTTGTGCTACCAATACACTAAGCACAGAAAATATTGCTATAACTACAAGCATTTCAATTAAACTATATCCTTTTAATCTGTTTTTCATATTACTGAGCTCTTGGATCAGATAAATCAACCTGATTTATGACCTCTCTGTCAAGAGAACCTTCTTTCCATCGAGTAGTTACTTTTACACTAACAAACTCAGGGTCTGATGTATCAAAAGTCGCAAATCTGATAAAATTAGTGCTAGTAATAGTGTCACAATTCACAGGGTTTGTTACTTTTTTAGCCCACAGGCTAGAAAGGTCTTGAAGGCATAAATTCAATGCTCCAACAGTATTAACATTATTTTTAAAAGTATCATAATTTACATCTCTCTCTGCTCTAAAAGTTTCAATGGCTTCTTGCGAATATCTACTGGCAACGGTTCTGTTTCTAGCAGAGGTCGAATTCCTAACTGAAGTTATAGATAGACTAACTAAAGCTGTCATTATCAAGGCCATAACACCTATCGCAAAAACTACTTCAAGCAATGATTGTCCACTGTTTTTATTTATTATCATTCTATTCTACCATTACTATATATCCTAATTGTTTCAACGGGTAGACCTCGATATTCTAAGATGATTTCCTTAGATGATAGTCCTGCAGGAGGAGGGAACTGGTTTAAATTACTGCTTGGTATATGAACACCACCCCCAACGGGTAAAAACTTCAGGTTATCAATACCGGTTGTACTTATTCTAACTCCGCTAGGCATACTCTGGTTTGGAACATAATCTTCATATGTGTAAGGAGCAGCGTCGCCACATATTGCCTCATAAAAGTATTGGTTTGATTTTATACTAAATCTAACACCATTAAATTTCACACAGGGTGTAGATGGATCAGAAGGTCGCTTACCAGAAGCAGCTAATTCCTGCGCGTGACGTAGAGCAGTCGTTACTTGAATTTTTGCCTGGTTTAATCTTTTCTTTCTTTCAAAATTACGATAGTTAACAGTACCAATACTGAATAACACAGACATTATAGCTATTGAGATTAGAAGCTCAACCGTTGTAAAACCACTAATTAATAGAGTAGTTTTTCTCCAGTATGAAGATTTTTTTTTATAGTTAAACATATAAAAGATTCCATGATCATTTTAAAAAGTTATGGATTAGTAACACAATAGTTACATGAACCAAGCGGACTACAACTTAGCGTGACAGTACAATTGTTTGGAGGATTGTTTTCCAGAAATGCTCCGAGGATATATTTGTAACATTTACCTCCTCCATCACAGGTCGCAGGATCTGCTCTGTAAGTATAAGAACCACCAGATGGATCATTTGGAAGCTTATTAATATAGTTTGGAGTTAAACTGCTATATGCACTGTTATTCGGGTAATACCCATTATCAGACTTAAATAATTCAAGCGCTGATCTAATTGATTCCAGATCAGATTTTCTCTTTGCGTCTCGTGTTTGCACTCTAGCATCCTGAAAATTTGAACCAATTAAAGCAAGCAATATTCCAATAATTGCAATCACAACTAAGAGCTCAACAAGTGTAAAACCTTTTCTCATAAACTTATAATGGACAAAATGTACTAGGAACAGTATTTGTTGTCCCTGACTTACCATTCGAACAAGCTACCCAATATGTTCCATCTGATGTATCTTCTAGATTTGCCCATAGAAAATATTCCAACGCTGATGGATTACCACCAGAACCCGATCCACCAACGGTCCTGTAATAATAAATATTTGTTTTTAAAGGATCAGTAGGGCAACCACTTAAAGATAAATAATTACATAAAACAATACTAGCGTTTACCTGACCACTAGAAGCATTACTTCGTGGATAGTAACCATTATTATTATTTGCGTAAACCTCGATTGCATTTTGATAAAACTTAAGATCAGACTTCCTCTGTGTGTCCCTTGCAGTACTAAAAGTATCACCAAATCCAAATATAGCTAGCGCAACAAGAATTCCCACGATAGAAATCACTATGAGTAATTCTATTAATGTAAATCCTTTTGTATATTTAAAATTACTTTTATTCATATAAATTAAAGCGGACATACACTGCTTGTTGGTGCTGAAGAAGACTCTCCAGAATTACCACCAGAACAAACTATCCAATATGTTGGTGTTGTTGATACTTCTAATTCAGCCCATAAAACAAATTCCGTTGCCTGCGGCGCGCCATCTGAAGCAGTACCATTTGATCTGTACTTATAGGTTCTAACTATTGATGGAGGGTTATTTAGCGGATCTTCCGGACATGCTGTTGTACCAATAGCAGAACATATAGTAGGTGAGACATCTCGAGTAGTTATATATTGTGGGTAAAACCCACTATTTTTAGATGCAAATTGACTAAGAGATGTTCTGTACTGAGCTAAATCAGATTTTCTTTGAGTGTCTCTGGCTCTTTCTCTTATGCTGCTATAGTTTGCAACCAATATAACGGCTAATATTCCTATTATGGAAATCACAACTAAGAGCTCTATGAGTGTAAAACCTTTATATTTATGCACCATATTCATAATAGCACTTTTAATAAACCTCTGTTGGTGTTGTATTCGAACTAGTTATAGCAAAGTTGCAACTTGCTGGACCCTCACCACAATCCAAACTAAATGACTGATAAAAAGGATCATTATCATTCTCTAAAATTGAATATAGTTGAAATTTTTGAAAGGTCGAATCTGTTCTGTAAAAATAGTTAAATCCACGCGGGTCGACTGGAAGCTCACTAAAATATACTTTTCCTTCTGTGTCTTGGAATGGGTCGTTGGGATCACCCCAATTACAAGCACTGCCTAAACCTGTACTTACATTGAAATCACAACCCATTATTTGTCCGGATCCATTGCCAGAGGGATATCTGTTATGGTCATTATGAAATATCTCGAGAGCATTGGCTACTTGTCTTAGATCAGATTTTCTTTGAGCGTCCCTTGCTTTAATCTGAGAACTAGCAAATGTGGATGCCGCAATAGTTGCTAGTATTCCAATTATTGCAATTACAACAAGAAGTTCAATTAGAGTAAATCCAGCTTCTTTCAGCTTATAGATTTTATGAGCAGGCATATATTACATTTTGATATGCTTAAAGTTATTTTTCAATAGGTATATTGCTAATTCTATAATCACACAAGTCAAGTCCACAATCTACACCTAAAGTTTCTATATTTTTACCTGTTTCTTCAAGAGTATTTGTCTCCATGTCAGCAAATAGTTGATAATTATTACCATCAGAAATGTAATAGTAATTTCTTCCTGACTCTGATAAGGGATCATTAGGAATTACATCCAAAAGTTTTGGACTAGAACTATTTTCTAAATCAGATAGTAAGGAGTCTTTCCCCCAAAAACAACCTCGAGCTTTATTTTCTAATTCTTGGTAAGGGTTTTCAAGATGTGACAAATTTGCGATACTCAAACTCGAATCATTTCCTGACTCATCTACTACACACGCCTTTATCATTCCATTTTCAGAGGGGGGATAGGTATTATAGTTTTTATTAAATTTAATTAACGCTTCTTCTACAGCACTTAAGTGGTCTCTCCTGTCAATATCACGTTCTCTTTTAAATGAGAAAAGAATATTTATATAAGTTGTGAGAAATAAAAACAGTAAAATACTTAATATTATTAGGAATTCGTTTTTCTTAAAAAAGAGCATAAGTAAATTATACAATACCCTTAAGGGCGTGGAGCACTAGGGCTGCGAACATAAAAATTATAGTTGTTACCGGGACCACATCCGGTAGGACAGCCACGTTCTTCAATTAATGGGTTTTTGTCGTTAGTGAATTTAGTATAAATACGATACCAGTCAGGGCAGGAAGGATTTGCGGGATTTACCTCATATACATAACTTGCATCAGTTGAAGGGTCACAAGGTATTTTGTTTATATAAGGGCGCCATGCATCACCAGGGTTACAAGCAGGCATTGATGTGGGGTAGCAACTAGTATCTGTTACCATATCTTCTAACGTCTTTTGGATTGTATTCATATCAGAAACTTTACGACCGTCTATGCCTTTGTTTATTTGGGTTGTGTAATTAGTTATCACCAAAGTTGCAAGTATGCCAACAATAGCAACAACAATAAGAATTTCAATTAATGTCAGTCCTTTATTCATTTCTACAAGAAAAATAAACCTTTAACATATTTACTAAAAACGATTATTATAAATAATGATATAACTAAAAATGGTCCAAAAGCTATTTTGCTTTTAAATGAGCTTTTACCCGTTAAAATAAGTATTATTCCAACAATCCCCCCAGTCAAGAAGCTCAAATAAAGCCAATAAATAAAAAACGGCCAGCCCAAAAAAGTACCAACAGGAATAGCAAACTTAACATCTCCCAACCCCATACCTGCACCTTTCGTAGCTAAAGCAATCATCAGCAAAACAAAAGCTGCTATAAAACCTGTCAATAGCCTTAAGTATAAGTCAGGGAAGGGAAGTAGCATAATTGGAAGATACGTCAAAATAAGAAAAGCAAATGTAAGTTCATCAGGAATTATTTGATGCTCCCAATCTATAATTAATATTGCAAAGAGAATTAAAAAAATAGCAAAATAATAAGGTAGAGAAACAATACCTAAATAATTTTGATATTCACATACTATATGACCTTGCGAGGAAACTCCTTGCAAGGTATTCGCACAATAATTGTAAAGATGAAATATTACAACAAAACCTAAACCGCAAGCTAGTTCAATTAACGGATATCTGATTGAAATAGCTTTTTTGCAATACCTACATTTTCCTTTTAGAAAACCATAGGAAATCAAGGGAATGTTATCATACCATTGGATAGTTTTTTTACAATTAGGACAAATAGATCGTCCTTTGGAAATTGGTTTGTTTTCCACTAATCTCCAAGTCAGAGAAGTCAAAAAAGATCCAAATATAAGTCCAAATACAAAAATAAACAAATATAATATTAAATTCATCTATTTAATCATGAAGAAATCTTTATGTATATGCAAGGATTAATATATTTTATTCTTTACTAAATATACATTTAGCTACTGGATACAGTACCAAGCAGTTTCTATATTGTCACAAGCAATAGGCGGAAAGTCTGAAGGAGGATTTGCCTCACATCTATACCTTGCTTCTTGTTGAAAGGGAAGGGACAGAGGGCTAAAACAAATATAAATCTCACTATCTAGAAAATCGAGTGAATAGATCATTAATGAGTTATAATCCTCGGATGAGATTGTATTTGCAAAACTTTTGCTTAAGTATTTACCTTCATCGTCTACTAATTTGTCTAAAATTATTTCACCGTTATTGGTTTTCCACTCTTTGTCAACTTTAATCCAATCAAGTTTTCTATCGTTATAAAATTCAGTCTCCCAAGGAGAGATACCGGTTATCTCTTTATATACACTAAGAGCATTTTTTAAAGTAAAAGCATCTTTTCTTGTTTCTATGTCAGAAGCTTTTAATTCTTCTCCTTTCGGATTTACAGCTATAAAAAGTACAGCAACAAATAAAAGAAATAATACAAAGACCTTCAAATAATCTCTTTTCATACTCTAATTATATTATACGGTATATTCCTGATGTGTGTAATTCAACTGGAAGATTAAATCTATTGTCAAAAAAATAATCTCTATATAAGAGATTACATATTTATCTAAATATATTTTACTTTATGGTAAGCAGTAAAAATTTTCTCCTGGTACTCCTGTGCAGGCTGAGCTTGGATAATCAGAAATACCTGAAGCACATTTCTCATCTGCATTATCATTAAATTCCTTTGATTGTGGTTTGAAACAAACATATGTAGTAGCAATGCTACCTGTACCTCTTTCTAGGAATAGGTCGTTATAGTTTGTACTTCTCACCTTTGTTACAAAGCTTGGTTGAAGCTCTCCAGTATCTTGAGATAACGAATCTAATACTTGCTTAGTGCCATTAGTAAATGTATTACTACTGACATCAATCCAACCTTGTGCCTGATCCACAGTAGGACTATCTTTCCATGGGTAATAGTGCTTAGAGGCATAGTACCTATCAACTGCATTCTTTAATTGTTCTGCGTCAGCTACACTAGCTGAATCCCGAGATTTATTGATTTGTTCAACAGGGTTTAGTGCAGCAAGTACAGCAATAGCTAAAATACCTATGATTGCAATTACTATGAGAAGTTCTATTAAAGTAAAACCTTTTGTTATTTTTGAAGTGATTTTATTGGCAGACATATATGAAAATTTATTAATATTTCCTCACTATTAATTCACTATAAACATTAATGATATCTCTTGTCAACAAGTAATTTAGCCTTAAAAAATTGCAGTTCTTAAACCTAAGATAAAACAAATAATTTACAACTAACAATTTTGAAAAAGTTATGACTCCTAACCCAAACGATTAAAAATAACCTAAATTTGTGTTGTTAAATTGTAAATAGGTAAGATTATAGAAATCACCAGAAATCCAACTCCAATCCCGAGCAATACCATAATTAAAGGTTCTACCGCAGAAGTAAGCGCCTTTACTTTTTGCTCTGATTCAACTTCAAATACATGGCTTACTTTACTTAACACTTCATCCATTTTTCCTGTTTCTTCACCCACTGCAATCATCTGAGTAAGTAAAAAAGGGAAAGCATCGGGATGTTTAGCAAACGCATAGGCAACAGGAAAACCTTTTTCTACTTTTTTGGCTGAATCATATAATGCATCTGCTATCACAACATTTTTAACAGCATCTGCAGAAATATTTATGCCTTCTAAAATTGATACTCCTGCACCAACCATCAAACTCAGTGTTCTAGTTAGCTCAGTTAAAATAACTTGCCTTTGTAGTTCTCCAACAATTGGAATTCTAAAAATCAATTCATCAATTTTTCGTGCCCCTGATGTTGTCTTTTTATATTGGATAAACAAATAAATACCAATCCCAATAATAATAAAGAGTAACCACCAAAAATTAGCCATTGTACTCGATACAGCAATCAATACTTTAGTAGGCAGTGGGAGCTCAGCTTCAAAATCTTCGTAAAGAGCTGTCAAACGAGGTATAACAAAGATCATCATTATAAAAGCTACGGCTATCATACCTATGATTATTATGACTGGGTAAATAAGTGCACCTTTAACCTTCCCTCTAAACTCTCTTTGGTTTTCTAAATTATCTGCAAGTCTTAACAAAACTTCGTCAAGAACTCCACCAAGCTCACCTGATTTTATTAAGGCGATATAGGTTTTGCTAAATACTTTAGTATGCTTACTCATGGCATTAGACAAACTTTCACCGCCCTCTACATCAGCAAGAATCTGAGCAATAACTTTTTGCATAGTACCTGATGATTGATTCCTTAATATTAAAAGTGCGTCTGTAATAGGAAGACCTGCATTAAGCATGGTTGATAGTTGTCGTGTGAAATCAACAATGTCACTAAAGTTTATTCTATTTTTAAAAAAATCCAGGAAAAAAAACAGTCCTCCCGTTCGAGAACTTAGTGATATAACGACATATCCACGCTTTCGAATTAATCTTGCTGCAGCATCTTCGCTTGACGCCTCAACCTCACCGGTTATCAACCTGCCATGTTGATCTTTTGCTTTGTAGACAAATCTTTTCATATACGGAGTTATCTGCTACCACCTGACACTAATCTTCTTAATTCCTCAGGTCTAAGGGAGTAATTTTGAGCAACTGAAAGTGAAACTGTTCCATCTTTAACATGTCGAGCAAGAGAAGCTTCCAGTGGAGCCATACCAGCTTCTTGAGATGTTTGGATTATATTATCAATCTGATGAGTTTTACCTTCTCGAATAGTAGTCTTTATGGCGGAAGTACCAAGAAGAATTTCGTATGCTACTACACGTTTACCAGTAACTGAAGGTACAAGCCTCATAGAGAAAACAGCCTCAAGAACATTTGATAGTTGGAGTTTGACCTGCCCTTGTTGTTCATCAGGAAAAACATCCACTATACGATCTACTGTTTGTGCAGCTGAATTAGTGTGTAAAGTAGCAAATACAAGATGTCCAGTTTCAGCAATTGTTATTGCTGAGGCAATTGTTTCGTAATCGCGCATTTCTCCAACCAAAACAACATCCGGATCTTCTCTAAGTGCACTCCTTAATGCAATTTGCCATGAATGAGTATCTTGTCCCATTTCTCGTTGAGAAATAATTGATTTTTCAGGAGTAAAAACAAACTCTACGGGATCTTCAATAGTAACAATATGTTCTGCTCTTGTTTTGTTTATTTCATTTAACATTGCTGCTAATGTAGTTGATTTTCCGTGTCCCGTTGGACCAGTAACAAGAATTAACCCTTGTCGCAGTGAAGTAAATGAATGAAGTATAGGTGGCAATCCTAATGAATCTATGTTTGGCACCACCAAAGGTATCTTTCTAAAAGCAGCTGCCAAGCTGTTTTTTTGTGTATAAACATTAACCCTAAACCTGGCTTTATCTGTAAATGTTACTGACAAATCCAATTCTTTGTTTACACTAAGTCTTTCTATCTGTTCTGTAGTCAAAACACTGCTAATAAGAGACTTTGTATTCTCAGGTGTTAGTACAGGAGCATTGGGAACTTGTTCCAGTTGACCTTCTACTCGAAGAGTAGGGGGTATACCTGAAACTATGTGTAAATCTGAGGCATTTCTATCAACCGTTAACTGTAGTAGGTCTTTTATGTCCATTGTAAATTTTTACTTGTTAATATCCATTTAATTATTCTTGAGCAACTCTCAAAACCTCATCAACCGTAGTTATCCCTTCTATAACCTTCATGTATCCATCTTGCTTCATGGTTATCATTCCATCGCTTCTTGCTTGCTTTTCAATTTCTCCTGAAGAAGCACGCTCTAAAATCAGACTACTAACTTTTTCATTCACCGTCAATACTTCAAAAACACCGACTCTTCCGAAATAACCAGAGTTTCCACACTCAACATCTCCTTGACCTTTATAAAGCTTTTGAACACCTTGTTTTGGGTAGTAAGGTCCTAGTGAGAGCTTCATTTCCTCTAGTACTTTTTCTTCGGGTTGATAATCTGTTATACAATCTTTATGTATTCTCCTAACAACACGTTGAGCTAAAATAGCAGTCATTGACGAAGCTAACAAATATGGTTCAGCTCCCATGTCCAAAAGTCGAGGTAATGCACCAGAAGCATCATTTGTATGAAGTGTGGAAAATACTAAATGTCCGGTTAAAGATGCTTGAATTGCCAAGTCAGCTGTTTCCTTGTCTCTAATTTCTCCAACAAGTATTACATTTGGATCCTGACGTAGAAAAGAGCGCAAACCAGATGCAAAGGTAAGACCAGCTGCAGGATTAACTTGAACTTGGTTAACACCTTGAATTTTATATTCAATCGGGTCTTCTAAAGTCATTATATTTACCTTAGGTGTGTTTATCCTTTGTATAATTGAATAAAGTGTGGTTGTTTTTCCAGAACCTGTAGGACCGCAAATAACAATAATGCCGTGAGGTCTAAGTATTGCATTCTCCAAATTCTTAAGAGCACTAGCTCGCAATCCTAATTCAGGTAAATCTGGTATTCCGCCGGTTTTTTTAAGAAGCCTCATTACTACTTTTTCACCCCAGGTTGTTGGTAAAGTAGACACACGCAAGTCAACTTCCTGTTCACTTTCGCTAAAATTAAACCTACCGTCTTGAGGAACACGTTTCTCATCAATTTTCATACCTGAGAGAATTTTAATTCTGGACACCAATGCATCGTGAAGGGCTTTAGGAATAGTTAATTTTTCTTGTAATATTCCGTCAATTCTGTAGCGAACTCTTGTTGAGCGTTCAAGCGGTTCAATATGGACATCTGATGCACGGCTTTTTACACCAAAGTCAAGAATGTGCCTTACAATCTCTGCTACTTTTTCTTCTCTGATAAAACCACCGGATTTCTGCATAGCAATTAATGTGTTTGTGGTATCTGTCGGTTTGACTTCCTTCAAGGCTTTTGTGACTTCTTGGGCTAGGGAAGTAGAATATCTGGTTACTATAAAATCACTAATTTTGCTTGCAGGTGCTGCCTGAGGACGGACTCTCATTCCTGTCTTTTTCTCAATAAACTCAATCGCATTCAAATCAAGAGGATTAGCCATTGCTAAAACCAATTCTTTGCTGTTTTTATCAACAGATAAAGGAAAGGCTTGAAATTTTTCTGCCACTTCTTGTGGCAATAAAGCCAAAGCTTCTGGAGAGCTAGGAACCTGAGTTAGATCATTATATGGAACGTTGTAAAGTGCGGCTTTTGCTTTTATCATATCTTCATCTGATACAAGCCTTTGATCTTTAAGAATCTGTTCCTGACTTTTTCCTGTTTGAATTTCACTAACTTTTACCTGCTCAGCCCTGCTTTTATCAAGAGCTCCTTGGTCGACTAGAATATCTGCAAGAGTTTTATTGTCTGAATTTTTAAAAATTGAAGGATTAATGGAATTTGGGGCAGCCATATTACTATCATTATGCATTAATATATATTAAGCTTCAACTATCATATATTCATATGCACGCATTTATAATCGTAAGAAAATCAAAGGAAACTGCATCCAAAAAAATCAGATCCCTAGCTGAAAAATATAATGCACAAATCTTTGAATTTCCTTTAAATAAGATATCAGATATAAGAGATCTGGAAAAGATTGCACGATTTAACCAAAGAAAAAATATTATCTTTACTTCAAACATTGAAAATATAACAACCGAAGCTGCAAATGCTTTATTAAAAATAATCGAAGAACCCAACAAAGGTATATTTTTTGCTTTTACAACAAAAAATGCTAACTCTGTCTTACCAACAATTCTTTCAAGGTGTCATGTTATAAATCTGTCAGGTGAGATAATAGAATTTGATGAATCAATAAAGAAGTTTGTTTCCCAAAATATTGGTAACCAATTAAAAACCATTGACTTAATTAAGAATAGAGAAAATGCTATAGATTTTTTAGAAAGTGTTCTGGAGTACTGTGAACAAAATATTTACAAATCAGAAAATAGAGAGGAATTGTCAAATGTCTTGGAATTAGGAGATAGTTGTCTTTCTAATATCAAAGCAAACGGGAGTGTTGGTGTGCATTTAACTAATTTTATTATTAAAATTAATGACATAGCTTGATAAATAGTTTAATTTAAACTAGGATTAGTTCTTGCAACCACAAGTTATATCTAATAAGTTTGTTATTTTTAAGAAACTTAGCTTTATAGTTGAACCTAAATTAGGTATAATTAGAGATATATAAGAAAAATTAACCAGATCATGGCAAACAATAAACCTGCATACACAGCTCAAAATATTCAAGTTCTTGAAGGTCTAGAGCCAGTAAGAAAAAGACCAGGAATGTATATTGGTTCAACCGATAGTAGAGGAATGCATGAATGTTTAAGAGAAATAGTTGACAACTCGGTTGACGAGTCATTTGCTGGTACAGCAAAAAATGTTTGGGTACATCTTGGAGAAGATAATTCTGTAATTGTTAGAGACGATGGACGTGGTATTCCAGTAGATAAGCATGCATCAGGAGTTTCAGCTTTGGAATTGACTATGACGAAACTTCACGCAGGTGGTAAGTTTGGCGGTGATGCATACAAAGTATCAGGAGGACTTCACGGTGTTGGCGCTTCTGTAGTAAATGCTTTATCTAAATTTTTTAGAGTGATAGTACTTAGAGATGGAAAAGCATATTATCAAGAATACAAAGCAGGCAAACCACAAGCTCCTGTAAAAGAAGCTACTCAAGAACAAATAAACGAATGGCTACCAAACACTTGGAATATAAAAATTGGTAAAGGAACAACAGGAACTATCACACAATTCACACCAGATCCTGAAATGTTTGGTGATATTTTATATGAACCAGCAAAAATCAAAAGTTTACTTAAAGATCGTGCTTATTTAGTGGCTGGTTTGTCATTTCATTTTTATGATGAGAATCATGATGATGAAATGCATTATTACTTTGAAGGTGGAATTAAGTCTTTAGTGGAACATTCTAACAAAGACAAGGGACCAATAACTGACGTTATTTATATTCATAAAGAAGAAGGCGATATGGGCGTAGAAGTTGCTATCCAATATACAGATAGCATGAATGAATCATTAAAAGGTTACGTTAATGGAATAAATACTGTAGACGGAGGTACACACCTAACTGGTTTCAAAATGGCTCTCACACGAAGTTTGGGAGATTACGCTAGAAAAACTGGAGTGAATGAAAAAATTAGCAGTAATGGAAAAAAGGACGGTATAACAGGTGAAGATCTTAAAGAAGGATTAACCGCTGTGATATATGTAAAAATGCCATCAGAGAATCTCCAGTTCGAAAGCCAAACCAAAGCAAAACTTAACAATCCAGAAATACAAGGGTTTGTTGCATCCACTGTAAAAGAAGGACTAGATACATATCTCGAAGAAAACCCAGCTGATGCAAGAACAATTATTGAAAAAGCATTACTTGCAGCTAAAGCTAGAATTGCTGCAAGAGCAGCTAAAGATGCAGTTTTAAGAAAAGGTGCTTTAGAGGGAGCATCTCTTCCTGGTAAACTTGCTGATTGCCAGTCAAGAAAAGCAGAATTATCAGAACTTTACATTGTTGAGGGAGATTCTGCAGGAGGAAGTGCAAAACAGGGGAGGGACAGACGTTTTCAAGCGATCCTCCCATTAGGTGGAAAAGTTCTAAACACAGAAAGAGCACACCTAGACAAAATCATAAAATTTGATGAGATCAAAGATCTGATAGTAGCTCTTGGGGCAGGGATCGGGGAAACACTTGACTATGACAAGCTTCGTTATCATAGAGTGATTATTATGACAGACGCAGATGTTGATGGTCAGCATATTATGACCCTGCTTTTAACATTTTTCTTCAGACATATGCCAGAAATTATTGAGAAAGGATATCTATACATCGCAATGCCTCCGCTATATAGAGTTCAGATTGCTAAAAAGGCATATTATGCATATGACGAAGAAGAAAGAGATAGTATCATCAAAGAACACGGGAACGGAAAAGTGATTATTCAAAGATACAAAGGACTCGGCGAAATGAATCCTAGCCAATTATGGGAAACTACTATGGATCCTAAACAGAGAACATTAAAAAAGGTTCGGATAGAGGACGCAGAAGAAGCAGATAAAGTATTTTCCATGTTAATGGGGGATAAGGTCCCACCGAGGAAAAAATTCATCCAAACTCATGCAAAATTTGCTCAAATTGATGTTTAATATTGACCTTGTCAAAATCGGACTTATAATATAAATATGGATTTTAAAGTTTTTGTCGAAATACCAGTAAGCAGCTCAGTTAAATACGAAGTAGACGAAGAAACAGGCGAGCTAACTGTTGACAGATTTATGTTTACTTCATTTGTTTATCCCTTTAACTACGGTTATATACAAGGAACATTAGGTGAAGATAATGATCCTCTAGACGTTTTAGTTTTATCTTCTCACACAGTTCATCCCGGTGTCGTTATCAAGTGCCATGCTATTGGACTACTTGAAATGGAGGATGAAGGAGGAGTTGATACAAAAATAATTGCTGTTCCGGACGTTAAAATTGACCCTGTATTTGGTGAATATAAGGACATAAACAATGTACCTGAAATAACCAAGCGAAAAATCAAACACTTTTTTGATCATATGAAGGAATTAGAAGAAGGAAAGTGGGTAAAAACAGGAGAGTTTTTAGGGAAAGAAGATGCAGAAAACATAATCAAAGAATCTTCAGAAAGGTCTTCTCAATAAACTTCTTCTAAATTCAGAACCAATCCTAGAGTTGAAATACCATTTCACAATATCACAGCTCTGATATTGTGCGACTATCTTTAGGGAGTCTCCCTGTAAGTACGTCGCACATTCTAAGGATAAATTATTGAAGTAATTAATATGTTGATTAAAATTCGCTATGACAGAAATAGCTTCCTATTGGTGCTGCTTCTGTTAATCTAAAGCTTTTAACTACAAATGCAGAAGCACTACCGCCATCTAAATTAATTGCGTTGCTTGTTGCTATTCCTGACTTATCGGAAAACTCTTTTATTATTTGAGGTAAATCAGCTAGATGTGGACCATTAAAAAAGTTGTTCTTTTGATAAACAATTGCAAAATACAATCTATTATTGAAGTCTGATATTCCCAAAACTCTTCTAGCAGGTTTATCAGTTTTTAAAGATAGACTAATTGGATTGCCTCCAAAATATAGCAAAGGTCCTGTTTGTAATACATTTTCCCACATTCCATCTGATTTATCACTAATTTCCACAGTACTTTCATCAAACTGCAAAAAGCCATTGAATAGATAGTTTCTTTGATAATCAGAAAGCTTTTCACCATTTATTACAAATAAACCTATTGGTTTACCGTCTTCACTATAAAAACCAGCATTTATTAACATTGTGCAATTATTTTTCTCAAAAATATCAATGCTTTTTTCTTGGTCATTTAAATTATTATGAAGACTCAGTCCTTTTATATCATCAACCTCATACCAAGCAATTTCATAATCTTGATCATTTAAATTTACACTGACAATATTTTCGTAATCTACTTGATCCTCAACTGAAGAAGGTAACGGCACATTATTTGTATTGTCAACGTCTCTATTACTAAGCAATAAAATAACTCCCACTAAGATAAAAATCAGTAAAAATATTTTACCCATAAGTATATATTGTACAAAATTTATTAGGTTTAACCAAAGTTGGACATCGGCTTTGAAATGCTATAGAATGTCTTTTGCGTGAGCTTCTTTACGCACTCATATGTCGGATATAGGAAACGTCAAACCAACAGAAATTACCGCGGAAATGCAGAAAAGCTATCTGGATTATGCGATGAGCGTAATTGTCTCCAGAGCTCTGCCCGACATTAGAGACGGTTTAAAGCCGGTACATAGAAGAATTCTTTATGCAATGCACCTTATGAACTTAAAGCCGGGTGGTTCATTTAGCAAATCTGCAAAAGTGGTAGGTGAAGTTTTAGGTAAATATCACCCTCACTCAGATGCTGCAGTTTATGATGCCTTGGTCAGACTTGCTCAAGATTTCTCGATGAGATATCCACTTGTAAAAGGGCAAGGAAATTTTGGCTCTGTTGACGGTGACCCTGCTGCAGCAATGCGTTATACAGAAGTAAAAATGGCTCCTATCAGTTCATACATTCTCAGGGATATAGAAAAAAACACCGTTGATTTTGTAGATAATTTTGATGGCACACTTCAAGAACCTTCTTATCTACCGGCCTTATTACCAAATCTACTTCTAATGGGTTCAGAAGGTATAGCTGTAGGAATGGCAACAAAAATACCACCCCACAATCTCACAGAAGTTATAGATGCAATAAATGCAACCGTCAAAAAGGGGAGTGTAGTTGTAGACAACGAAGCTTATACAGCAGAAATAGACGTTGTCTTGGAAAAAATCAAGAAAATTTCTGCTGGAGAAATGCAAGGTTTAACCGAAAACGACACTAAACCAAGAGCTATCAGTTTTGATAGTGAAATTACAATCGATGAGCTTGTAGAAATAATTCCAGGTCCTGACTTTCCAACAGGCGGGACAATCTATGACGCAGAATCTCTAAAAGAAGTGTATGCATCAGGAAGAGGACGCATAGTTGTGAGAGGAGTAGCTCAAATTAAAGAAGGTAGCAGAGGCAAACAGCAAATTATTATTTCTGAAATTCCATACCAAGTTAACAAAGCACACCTTGTCAAAAAAATAGCTGATTTAGTGAGAGACAAAAAAATCAAAGGAATATCTGATTTAAGAGACGAATCAGATAAGGACGGTATGAGAATAGTTGTGGAGTTAAAGAAAAGCTCAAGACCTAAAGCAGTATTAAATAACATTTATAAACAAACAAAACTTCAAACAACGTTCCCAGCAAACTTTGTTGCTTTGGTGGAAGGTACACCATTTACTTTAGGACTCAAAACTATACTTACTGAATACATAAAACACAGACAAAAAGTTATTATCAGAAGAACAATATATGAACTTACAGAAGCATCCAAGCGAGCTCACATTTTAGAGGGTTTGAAAATTGCTTTAGACAATCTAGACGAAGTAATAAAAACCATTAGAAACAGTAAAACTCAAGAAGATGCTAAAAATAACCTTATTAAAAAGTTTGGTTTAACAGCTATCCAATCCACAGCAATCTTGGATATGCAATTAAGAAGACTTGCTGCTCTTGAGAGAGAAAAAATTGAAAAAGAATACGAGGAAATCAAAAAATTAATTGATACTTTGATTTCCATACTCAGAACCCCTGATAAAACACTAAAAATAATGGGTGATGAGCTTGCTGAACTCCGAGAAAAGCACGGAGATGAAAGAAAAACTAAAATATTCAAAAAAGCTCTTGGCAAATTTAGTGAAGAAGATTTGATAGCTAAAAAAGACACATTAATAACACTTACAAGAACAGGCTACATAAAAAGAGTACCTCGAGGCACATATAGAGCACAAAGAAGAGGTGGAAAAGGTGTAGTTGGTATGAAGACAAAAGACGAAGATGAAATTGAACATGTAGTATCTGCTACTACTCACGATGAAATCCTATTCTTTACTGATAAGGGTAAAGTTTACGGTACAAAAGCTTGGGAAATAGAAGAAACCACTAGACAGGCACGAGGACAAGCTATCGTAAACATCATAGGAATTGATCAAGAAGAAAAAATAATGTCTATCCTTCCTCTCAGCAAAGATACTAATATAACCCACCTTATCATGTCTACAAAACAAGGTGTTGTAAAGAAAACACCATTAAAAGACTTTAAAAACATGCGAACTTCAGGATTAATTGCTATAAAACTAAAAGACAGTGATGAGTTAGTTCAAGTGTGTGAAACAAGAGGTGATGACCATGTATTCTTAGTAACAAAAAAAGGCAAAGCAATCCGCTTTAAAGAAAAAGATGTGCGCCCAATGGGAAGATCAACAACTGGAGTTAAAGGTATTAACTTAAACAAAGATGACGAAGTTATTGCTATGGAAATCTTTAGTGAAAAAATAAAACAACCAAGTGACAAACGACTAAAAGTCTTCAGGGATTTACTAACCATCTCTGAAAAGGGGATCGGAAAAAGAACCCCAATAAGACTTTTCCCAGTACAAAAAAGAGCAGGAAAGGGAGTTAAAGCAGCAGTTGTTAATAATAAGACAGGAGATCTTGCAGGAGCTTCTATAGTAACAAGAAAAATCGGTCAAATTGTATTAACAAGCATCCATGGACAAGTAATAAAGCTTCCACTCAAAAACATCCCTCAGATGGGTAGGTCCACACAAGGAGTAATAATGATGCGATTTGGTAAAAAGAAAAACGACAAGGTAGCAGCAATGGCAACATTAGCTAAAGTGAAAAAGAAAGAAGAACAAGCAAAGTCTTAAAAGGAACACTCTTACTCTAATCCTTACCACCTTTACCATGGAATGATTCATGGATTTCCTTTAAGTGTTTATGAGTAACATGAGTATAAACTTGGGTAGTTTGAATATTCTCATGACCAAGCATTTCCTGGACACTTCGAATATCAGCCCCTGCCATAAGTAAATCAGTAGCAAAAGAGTGTCTGAGTATATGAGGTGTAGCATCTACTGGCAGACTAACCTTTTTAGCATACTTTTTTATCATTCTCTGCACAGAACGCGGAGTCAAGCGAGATTCTTCATCGGTAATACTTGGGTTAACTCGTTTATCGTGTCTTATAAATAAGGGTTTAAAATGGTCTTCTCTTGCTTCCAAATATTTTGCAATCCAATCTGCTGCACGCCTTGATAAAAACACTACTCTTGCTTTACCACCTTTACCAATAACCCCAAACTCACGCCTATTTAGGTTTACTTTATCTCTATCAAGCTTAACCAGTTCACTAACACGCAAACCGGTTGAAAAAAGCACTTCTAATATTGCTTTGTCTCTTTTTCCGCTTAAGTTAGATAGAGACGGTGCATTCAAAAGCCTGTCAACTTGTTCACCGTTCAAATATTTTATATGTCTATCTTTCACTTTAGGCAAATCGATTTTTTCGGGAGCCAAGACATCATAATCATTTTTTGTTAGCCATTTCATAAATGAGCGAAGTGAGATGACATGATATCCTTGAGTTTTCTTAGATAGAGTACCTCCTTTTCCATCATCCAAACGCGATAAATACAATCTAAAATCCCGTACAACATCTAAATTGATATCTTCTAATGACTTATTAGGATGATTATCACTCATCCAATGATTAAAACGAGACAAATAATGTTTGTAATTTCTTATAGTTAGGGGAGAGGAACCCTTTTCAACTTCCATATATTTAAGGAAGTCATCTATTTTAGTAGATAATAACGCATTAGACTGGGCAGACATCTTTATACTGTATTAAGTCTACAATGAATCTAAATTTAAGTCAATATTGTGCGACGTATAATTTTTTATATGATTTCTTTAATGCAGTTTGCGTCATTGCTTTTAAATTTTTTTAACTAACTTAAAAATTAGAATCCAATAATATTTGTGAATTAAAAAAATTAAGTTGGACCAAAAAAATATAAAAACTTTTCTGGTGTTATTATTTATCAGAATATCAATAACAAATCTTTAATTAGATATTTCAACGAATCAATACCACTACAAACAATTACTATAATTTTACATATGTATTTGAGCCTAATTTGTGTATATTTCGTGCCTACGACCTCACTAGAGCCATTCTAAGAGACTTTTATATTTATAATGACTAACTACTCATCTAAGTACACTTTATATCCATATATGTTAGGTAAATAAAGGAGATTCCGAAAATAATCAGTCCGGGGGAGTCATTTTACTTATAATAGAGTAGCACGAGCCTAATCGTGCCTAGCAATAAGGCACAAAAATATTTAGTTAAACACCATAAAAGAGTAGTATTTAAAAATTTGAGTTTAAAACGACAAGTCTAGGTAGCAAGTTAAATATAAATATAAATAATAAATTTAATTGAAAATATAACCCTACCCTTATCAAATTGTTCTTACGTCGCAAAAGTATTATTGTGCGACATTGTGTTTTTTATCGTTCTATAGATCTTTTGATTGTTACAGAAAAATATTTGATTCATTCAAGAGGATAAAACGATAAATGCTTTCATTAATTTAAGATTATATCTAATGTAACATTTATCCTCTTCGGTGCAGTATATGCTTCATTTTTTTAATAGTTAGTATTACTTCTGTAAGGAAGTTTGTCCACAATTCTCCTCAAAACTTACTATATCTAACTATATCATCTAGCCTTAAATGATACTCCGTGTTCTTTTGTTTGGATAATTAATAATATTATTATGGGATGTGAAAACACTCTTTGTTTAGTGTGAAAATATCCAAAATTAACCTATAATTATTATGGGGTATTTTATATCTCCTCTCTCTCCTCTAGCTTTTATCTATAAAAATTTTATCTAAAGCTTTATTAAAGCCTCCAAGAAGTTGCAATTAACATTCCAATAAAAACAATTACACCTATTGTTAAGTATTCGCGAACAGCTCCTGGGAAGAGTCTCCCCTCCAACTTAACCTGACCCAAACCTAGCATCATATATACAGAAACTGTCAAAAACAAAGAGCTAACAACAACTTTAGAAGGCCAGAAGTGAAGTATCATTGCTATTTGAGTCATTACTAAACTAAATACTCCACTCATGACCAAGAGACTTTTACTCATATCTTTATTTAAAACAATAGTCCATAATCCTTGCAAGTAAAGTGGGAATGAAACTGCACCAATTAATAGACTAGTAATTATGATGTTTAATCTCAAAGATAAAATTACATCATAAATCAAAAACGATGCAAGCAAAGTTAATACAAATCCTACTCCTCTAGCCGCCCTTAGAAGTGCAATTGTCCTTATAGTTGATACTGTGTAAATATTCGCAGTTAAACAAAGCGTATAAATACTAAAACCATAAATTATTACCACAGGTACGATTGTAAGAAAACTGCTTGGAAGCAAAAACCAAAACACCCCTACTCCTATGGTAAATGCCACTGGCAGTATTAAAACTAGCAAGGTTGAATTTAAGTCTAAGCCCTCCTTGAGGGAAAGATAAAACAGAACAAAAGTTAATATAGCTAAAAATCCTATAGTATATATCTTGTATTGACTGGTCACAAACTGTAAGCCTATAAACCCAAGAGACAAAATTATCGAAGTTAAAATAAATTTTAATCGCTTATTTAGCATTTAGTTAATTTGGATGTCTGCATTTGCAAACACCTTTTGAACATCGTCGTGATCAGATAGCTTTTCCAATAAATTAATGACCTTTTCTCCTTTTTCTTTATTATCAATTTTTTGAAGTACTTTTGGCTTTTGTATTAATTCAAATTCTTTAACAATAAAACCTAAATCTTCTATCTTTGTTTTAACATCATGTAGGTGGCTAGCATCTACATATACTTCTAAAATACTATCATCTTCCTCCACATCTTGCGCACCTGCATCTATAAGAGCAAGCATTTGTTCATCTGTGTCTCCATTTTTTTCAACGGCTAAATATCCTTTTGTTTCAAAGTTAAATTTAACCGCACCAGGACCAGCCATACTTCCCCCTCCTCTGTCAAAAATACTTTTAATAGCCTGGCTGGTTCTATTCCTGTTATCTGTTGCAGCTTCTACAATTACTGCAACACCATCTGGTCCAAAACCTTCGTAAGTAACCTCTTCTAAATCTTTATGTTCTGAAGCCTTCGATATTGCTCTTTCAATGTTAGCTTTTGGCATGTTTGATGCCTTTGCCTGGTCAATTGCTACTCTAAGCTTTGAATTCATTGCAGGATCGTCACTTCCCCCTGTTTTAACCGCTATTGAAATTGCTTTGGACAACTTAGAAAATATTTTCCCCTTAGCAATATCCGTTGCTTCTTTTTGTCTTTTAATAGTAGACCACTTTGAATGTCCGCTCATACAGAACATATTATACAATTTCTATCCTTTCTGAGAAACATTAATTCGATAAAAAGGGTTGACAAACGTGCACTTCTATCTATAATTTGGACAGTATCAAAGTATAAATAATCCACAAAATGTCCAAAGATCCTGTCCTTTTAGCAATTCAATCAGCCATCAATGGAGATTGGGAAAAAGCTATCCACTATAACAAATTAGCCCTAGAAAATGATAAAGAAGATGTAGACGCTTGGAATAGATTATCTAAAGCTTACTTCGAAACAGGTAACCCTGACAATGCAAAATCAGCAAACGAAAAGGCACTTAGGCTTGACCCTGATAACTCAATTGCTCTCAAGATGCATGCTAGACTGAAAAGAATAAAAGAACCAATCGTAAGACAAAACAAAACACTCTCTGCGGGTGCATTTATAGAAGAACCAGGTAAAACAAAGATCATCAAACTTATAAATGTGTCCTCCGACAAGAATCTAGCACACCTTGATTCCGGAGATACTCTAAACATCGCTACAAACGGTCACAGGATAGCTATAAACACAAAAGACGGTAAATATATTGGTAGACTGCCTGATGACATCTCTGCTAGGTTAAGAGAGCTGATTAGTCTAGGAAATAACTACGCGGTTTTTGTCAAAACAATTGAAGATAAAGATGTAGAGGTTTTAATAAGAGAGACCAAAAGATCAAGCAAGATAGCAAACATTCCGTCATTTACTACTGATAAAGTAGAATATATCTCATTCTCTTCCTCTAAAGATGAGAGCAATTAATAAAGTTTTTCAAAACCTTCCCCTATCTCTACTACCAAATGATAATTACCCACCTCTTTTGTAACCGCCTCACAATTAAAAATAGATGCAAGTTTTTTTACATTTGTTTGATTCAATCCATAAACGATACACCCTTTAAGCTCTTCGTTTGAATTTTTGACAGAAGTGATCTTTCCACCGAGTACGCCTATTACATCACCTAGATTACTGATAGTTGAAAGACTTCCACCATGATTAATTACCTGAACAAGAGCTGATTCACTTGCAAAAAATGGGTCAAAAAAAAGTGCTTGCAAATTATGAGCAGTATTTCTGGTTATTGAATAGCCTTCAGAACCATCGGGTAAGGTTGTTTTTTCTAAAGAACCGGTATTTTCTAAACTGATTGTCTTGTTGTTAAACTCTTTTACTTTTATTGAATATAAAAATATGTTTAATTTATCTGCCATACTCAAACTAGATGGTAACTTTTTAAAAGCTGTAAGAAATCTTTTAAGTGTGTTTCCTTTTGTTAAATTAACTATCTCTGCTCCTGCCCAAGCATCAACAGGAAAATTGAAGTTTCTCGTTATTGTCTGAGCAAGAATCTCTCCTTCAGCACTCTCGTTAAATCCTAAATCCCATACACTTTTTACTTTCCATTCTCCTAGGCTTCTTGCAACGGTTACTTTTGTATCTCCAGGAATATTAATAGAAACTATTTCTTCTGTCTCTGGAAGTAAAATAATTACTTTTACATCCTCTTTTCCACCAACAACATAGGCAAGTTTGTCTTTTTTATTCCAGCCAGTTTTTAAAAAAAATATGGATGTTACTGCAGTTATAATAATTAATAGCAAAAACACAATTTTCAAAATCCTTAGCCATTTACTAGAGTTTTTTTTTACTTTAACTTGGTTCCTTTTTCGTCTTTGGGCAGATCTCATTTTATTTGTGCATTATTTAATTTTAGATTATTTTTGAAAATATAATTCTATTCAAACATAAATTCAGATTAATTCTTTTCACTATCTTTTTCAAGAAGTTTTAATGAGTTTTTTAGGCTCTCTTCCAGGTCAGCAGAATACACCACTCTTGAACCATTAGGATGTATAAAAGATATTGAATAGGCATGTAAAAACAATCTTGGACACCAAGTTCTGTCCTTTCTGGCTGTTTTCCTACCTGCATAGAAAGTGTCTCCTACAATAGGAAAGCCTAAATATTTTAAATGTATTCGAATCTGGTGTGTTCTACCAGTCACGGGATTTAATTCGACTAAAGTATAGTTTTCGTCATCTTTTTTATAGTACTCTCTAACTGTATACTTTGTCTTTGCTTCTCTTCCTCCTGCAATCACACCGAACCTGTCTCTTCTCCAAGGTGTTCTACCAACCGGTGCATTTATGGTTCCCTCTTTTGGCCCAACTTTACCGTGAGCAAGGGCCATATAAGTTTTAGAAACCTTACGTTCTTTAAATTGCCTCTGCATATAACTGAATGCGCTTTCTGTTTTTGCAATTATTAATATTCCTGATGTTTCTTTGTCTAGTCGGTGTACAACACCTGATCTGAACTCATCAGATTTTGCAATCGGATAATCAAAATATTCTTTTAGCCAATTTTGGATAATGGGTTGTCCGTGAGCTGATTTAGCATTATTTACTATCCAGCCCGATGGTTTATTCAATACTATGATTTCTTCATCTTGATAAATAATTTTCGGGTCCATAAATCAAGTTTAACAGCTATAAATTGATATTGGTATTATGATTTCCTATAATACTCTCATGTCATATAGGAAAGATATTTATTTTTCGAATCTAGACGGTATGGATCAAATTTCTTCGAAAAGTTTAGAAGAAGATATAGATATTATATTCTCTAGCGCTGCCAAAGTTAATCCTAACTACGCAGAATTTGAGTATACTACTGAACCAAATTATTCGTTGTTTAATGTAACTATTCTTAGATCAATGCATGGCGTTGTTATTATTCGCGAAGACATTCATACAGGGGGAAAATTTGTAATTATGGCAGATAATAATTATATACAAACAATATCAAATGCTACCCACAGACTCCATAATAAAGAATCCCTAGTCAATCAAATTCTAAGGGATATAAAAAAAGCAGCAGAGAAATTAAAGAAGAGAAATTAAAGAATTGAGTCTCCGAGAAAATCATTAACCAGATTTCTGTCTAACACACACTGAAGAGGAAGTGACAGAAGGTTATCTTAATAATTTCATTAGAGTTGTCTCATTGCTTTAATCAACAACCTTTAAATCATTCTCTATTATAATTAAGCTTTATTTTTTAAATTCTGATAATGATAAGTGAAGTTTTCGAATATGTTTCTAATTTGACTTGGAAAATTTGTTAATTTACTAAATACTTGTGCTAGGTCTGTGTCATATTCTTCAATTAATCTACTGTATGTGGCTAAATTAATTTCCCCTAGCAGATACATTTTATCTAAACTCCTTAATACATACTGTCGTTCCTCTGGTGTTAGTTCCTCTGACTTGATTCCCTGTAAATTTATTTGTTTCTCTACATTCATTTTTATTACTCTCTTTTCTTCTCACAGTCAATACAAAAAGTAGCTTCGGGATAAATCATCAACCTGTCTGTATCAATCAGCTTTCCGCAATCTTCACAAATGCCATACTTCCCAAGCTTAATTCTTGTTAGTGCCTTTTTTGTTTGGACAATTTTTTTGTCTAGTTGGCTTTTGAGCACAGATGATCTTATGTGCCCAGTCTGCTCCGCAGCATCTGTATCCATAGATGCATTATCCCCTAACCTAGATTCATCTTTGAATGGATCATCGGAATCAATAGATTTCTTCCTCTTTTCAAGTGCTTTCAGACTATCCTGAAGGAATGCACCAATAGGTGCCACGAGCTTTTTTGGATATTTCATTTCTCTACTTTTATTTTTTGCCATATTATCTGTTACCTCGAGCAAATAGCATACTAAAGCTAGCTACCGCTGCAACTAAAGATAGCACAAAATCATACCTTATGAAAGACACAGCCTGTACAGGTATAAAATCAACAAAAACCCTAATTAAAAAAAGTACACCTATTGTAAACAGTCCTGCAAAACCTATTTTCCCTGACCTATACCACGAAAATCCTTTATATCTTTTTTCCACAAAGATAAAAATAAATATAAGTAATAAAGCAAATATTGTCCAAATTATAGACGCATAGTTTGCATCATTAAGTAAGCTGCTTAAATTTGCTATTACAAGCCACGGTAAAGCGGAAGCAACAAAAATATCAAACAACTCAAAAAAATTAATTTTATTATTGTTTGAAGCTAAAACTAAACCTAATAACGCTCCAGTTAATGAAAGCCAAAACCAGTATTCAGCTCCTAAAAACTTCGTAAATATTATTCCAACTACAATTCCTGCAAGTGTAATTATCCCAGAATTGAATATTTGATCAGATAGGTAATCCTCCTTTAGTCTGCCCCAAAATAAGAACAAAAAAAGAAAAGACGCAAATATATTTAAGAGATATAACATTTAAATCTATTCTATCTTATAATCAGGCTATAATTATAATACTATTTTACCTCAAGATGAAATTTAATGACATTTATTGTATAGTTGACTTTAATGCTTGAGACTCCTCATGTAGCGGTAGGTGCAGCAATCGCCGCTAAAATACCAAACCCATACATAGCTATCCCTCTCGCTTTTGCTAGTCACTTCTTTCTTGATATGACTCCACATTGGAACCCTCATATTAATACGGAAATGAAAAAAAACGGAAAGCTTTCAAGACAAACCAAATTTATACTCATTGCAGATATTTTACTTGCATTTATTGTTGGATCATATATTGCATATTCCAAAGCACCATTAAATGATTTTGTTTTTTACTCAGTTATGTTTGCTTCCCTTGCGTCAGTGATGCCGGATGTTGTGGAAGCTCCATATTTTTTTCTAAATTCAAAATCAGCCTTATTGCAAAAATGGATAAAATTTCAAAAGTCTATTCAATTTGATGTAGCACCACTTCCGGGACTCTTGACACAAGTTATAGCAATCCTCGCATCTTTTTGGTGGATCAGTTAATCAGATTTCAAATTCAATCTTGCTAATATCAATATCTCCAACTACAGATAGATACCACTTGTCATTTATCAAATACTTATTTATTACATTAAAAATATCATTTACTGATACTGCATCAATTTCGGAGATATATTCTTTCGGTGTCTGTACTATGTCTGGATACAACAATTCTGTTACACCATACCAACTCATTAAGCTGTAACTTGTTTCTAATGTCATTTCAACTTTACCTTTCAAGTACCCTTTTATATTATCCAACTCACCTTTTCTAATTTTTTCTGATTTTAATTTTTTAATTTCTTGAGCAACAATATCAAGCAATTTAAAAATATTTTCATTTTTTGTAGACAAATTAAAAGCTAACATACCCTTATCTGTATGTGAATAGTAAAGACTACTAAAGCCATAAATCAACGATTCTTCAACTCTCAAACGATACATCAGCCGCGAAATCCAACCAGACAAAAGTAAATTTCTTAATACTTCAATTGAATAGTAGTTTATGGATGTGCGGTTTGGAACATCAAACGCTAACACACAAGATATTTGTGGTAATTTTTTTTCTTCAAATATTATTTTTTTACTTTTTTTAAAGGTTAATGCTTCTTGGTCTACTTTATTTAATCCCTTTTTTGTTTCAAAATATTTTACTGCAGCTTCAATTTGTTTATCCTTATCCATTGAGCTAACGATCAGCAACACACAATCAGTATTTAAGAAAAAATCTCTCCAATAATTTCTAATATCCTTAAGTTTTATTTTTTTCAATGTTCCAACTGTTCCTAGGTTTGAATACTCCAAAATGATCCTTTATAGAAAATATTTCTTAAAACATCAAAAGCTTGATTTTCGGGCATTGATTTTTTTCTTGCAATTTCTTTTTCAATTACTTTCTTTTCTGCATTTAATGCCTGTTCATCGAACAATGGATGAAATACATCTTGCGAAATTATTTCTAAAATTTTATCTAAGTCTTTTGTTCGAGATGTTGCGTATATATTGATATAATCAGACGAGGTACTTGCGTTTTGTGAAGCTCCAATTTTTTCTAAAGCTAATTTGAGATCATAAGTAGAAGGATATTTTTCTGTTTTATCCGTGCAGGGTTGTCTAGTAATACTTATTCCTTTCGAGTGGCACGCTCTACGTACTCAGCAGTTCTAGTATCAACTCTTATTTTATCTCCAATATTTATAAATAAAGGCACTTTGACTGACATCTCATTCTCCAATTTAGCTGGCTTGTATATGTTGGTAGCAGAGTTTCCTTTTACTCCAGGAGCTGTTTCTACTACTTCTAATGTTACTTTTGGGGGAATTTCAACAGATAATGGTTTATCATCCCAAAACAATACATTTACACTTTCGCCTTCCTTAATAAACTTCAATTCTGTTCTCACAATGCTTACAGGAATTTCTACTTGCTCAAAAGTTTTAGAATCCATAAAAGTAGTCGTCTCTGTATCACTGTATAAAAACTGAAGCTCTTTTTTTCTTGTTTCAATTTTTTCTGCTTTGGCATTGGAGCTGAGTGTCTTTTCTTCTGTGTCTCCTGTTTTTAAATTTCTTAAAGTTAATTTAACGTTTGCCCCTCCTCTACCTATTTTGGAATGTGCATACTTAATTACTAAATAAGGTATGCCATTCATTTCAAAAGTGGTACCAACCTTAAGATCTGTTGCAGCTACCATACAGGGTAAATTGTATCGAAATTAAGCCTAAACTACAATAACAAAATATAAATATATTTATTTATCAAATTTGAATCTACTAGAAAATTAGTATTTTTGGTAAAATAAGCTTACGCCTGGGTGGTGGAATTGGCAGACACGCAGCTCTCAAAAAGCTGTGAGCCTCAAAGCTCGTGTGGGTTCGACTCCCACCTCAGGCACAAATATTTAGTTAATTCTTTCTATAATTTTCCTTACCGTAAAAACTGATTCTGTCGCCTTTAAAGTACAGAGGAATTGAGGCCAGTGGTCCGTTCCTGTGCTTAGCAATATCAAGACCCATATTTTCTAAGATTTCATCATCTTCGCGCCACAAAAACATCACTACATCAGCATCTTGCTCAATACTACCGGACTCCCTCAAATCAGCAAGTTGAGGCCTTTTAACCCCTCTTTGTTCGACTGCACGAGATAGCTGAGATAAAGCTAAAACAGGTACTTTAAGTTCACGAGCTAAATTTTTCAAGCCCTGAGAAATTTCTGAAACCTCCTGAACACGATTCTCTAAATTCCTACTCCTAGCAAGCTGAAGATAATCTACGATAATCATATCAATTCCATACTCAACTTGTAATCTCCTCGCTTTTGTCCTCATTTCTAAAATAGAAAGTGCGGGAGTATCGTCAATAAAAATAGGAGCTTCTGCAAGAATTCCCATTGCATTGGATAGCTTTGTAAAGTCTTCCTCTGAGAGTTTTCCTGTCTTTAATCTCCATGCATCGATATCAGCTTGAGAAACTAATAATCTATCTATTAGTTCTTCTTTACTCATCTCGAGGGCAAAAATACCTACACCTTTTTTGTGCTTTACAGCAACATTTTTAGCAATGTTTAATGAAAAGGCTGTTTTACCCATACCTGGTCGGGCAGCCAAAATTATTAAGTTTGACTTTTGCATTCCTGACAAAACATTATCCAGATCATTAAACCCTGTGGGGATTCCTCTCATACCATCACCTAGCTTGTGAAGTTCATCAAGTCTATCAAAAGTCTCGGCGAGGGTACTCCTTACCGGTACAAAAGCTTTATCCACAGCGTGTTGGGTAATTGCGAAAACTTCAGATTCAGCCTTGTCCAATAATTCCTCTGTTGGCAATCCTTCATCCAAAGAAAGCTCCACTAATTTACTTGCTGCTTGCATCAAAGAACGTTTAGTTGCTTGATCCTTTACTATTTTCCCGTAGTGTTCAACATGTGCAGCTGTAGGAACTTTGTTGGCAATTCCTGCGAGAAATGATTTTCCACCAATTTGCTTTAAAACCTTGCGTCGCTTAAGTGCTTCAGAAACTGTTAATACGTCTATAGGAATCCTTTCTTCATAAAGACTCAAACAAGCTTGGTACACTTCCTTTAACTTATCGTTATAAAAATGTTCAGGTTGTAAAAATTCAGCAACTGCAATTATTGCATCCTTATCTAGCAAAATCGCTCCTACTACTGATTCTTCTGCTTCAGTGGAATGAGGTGGAATTCTTACTTGAAGATTGTCAGGCATCGTAGGGTTACTTGTACCACTAAATCACTTTGTTTGTAAAGGTCTATTTCTTCTCAAGTAGATACACTTTCTGATCTTCTTCGGCTAATTGTGTCTTAAGTACTAATTTATCTGTTTTTTCAACAACCAAACCTGTATCTTGTAAAAAATCCTCAACAGGAGTCAATTCACCGAAAACATTCTGATTATGTTCCGGTGTTTTGTAATGCATTGGAATCGTTATTTTAGGTTCAATCTTTTTGACTACTTCATTGGCTTCATCTGCTGTTATAGTATATTTCCCTCCAACAGGTACCATTAAAACATCTACATTTCCTAGCTCTTCAATCAAACTATCTTTTGGAATGTGTCCTAAGTCCCCCAAATGCACCACATGATATCCATCAATATCAATTGCATAAACAGTATTTTTTCCCCTTTCTTCTCCTTTACTATGATCATGATATGTTTTGTAGCCAAAAATTGTTACTCCTTTAATCTCGTATTCACCAGGGCCAGAAACTACTTTATGTACTTCGCTAACTTCTTGATGAGCATTGTGATCATCATGCTCATGAGAGATTGTAACAATATCTGCTTTGACAGTTGGGAATTTAAACCCTGTGCCTTCCTTGCTATAAGGATCTGTTACAATTGTTACATTCTTACCTTTGATGCGAAAGGAAGAATGTCCAAGATAAGTTATATCCATTGCTCTACATACTAACAAATGTAAGCAACCTTGACAATACCGATGCCATGACCTATATTGACCGCAGGACACTGCCAAACACATCTTTATCCTCATGAGAAAAGAAATCATACTTGCAATTGTGGCGGGAACACTCGTTGGGCTTGTCGTTGCTGTTGGTTTATGGAGAACAAATTCAGTAAAAAAAACCAATCCTCAAGACCAAAATTCTTTAGTAGATCAAGCTGTTCAAAATTTCTCTAATACATCTTTACAAGATGTAGAACTCGCAATTACTTCCCATCAATCAAACAGTGTGGTTACAGAATCAACTATTAATTTAGAGGGAGTTGCTAGTGCAGATTCTTGGATTGCAATAAGTGCAAAAGATAATTTGTTAATTCAGCCACAATCAAACGGAGTGTTCAGCACAGACGTCGAATTAAGTCCAGGCTTAAACCAAATTTTAGTCACCGCATTTACCCAAGATGGTAATGAAAAAGAAGAAGAGAGACTTGTTCTTGTATACTTAAATGATATGGAAAATAGCGATGAATAAAATAATTTTATCAATTACTACTTTTGTTTCTATACTTTTATTTGCATCAACCACCCTTGCCCAAGAAGCAACCAACTCTGGAGATATTGAGCAGCATAGTTTATCAAAACCTACTGCTTATATTGGAAGCATCACAGATATTACAGAATCTACTATAAACTTGAGAAGGTTCATTTTTGATAATAGCAATGTTTCTGGAGAGATGCTTCAGATAATGTTTGATAAGGAAAACACAGAATTTATAGATGATGAAGACGACGAGGAACTAAAATCAGATGATATCGCGATCGGAGATTTTATAATCGCAGTTGGAACTGTGGAAAGAGAGGGAGTGTTAAATGCAAATAAAATTATCGTTACAACTACTCCAGAATCAGAACAAAAAAACACATTCTTTGCTAACATACTTGAACTTGGCGACGATGAAATTACATTTAAAAATATAACAGATGAAAGTGAAGTTTTGGCAACATACAACGAAGATTCGTTGGAAATCTACACCAAGAGAAATGGAAAAACAGAAGAAGTTGTTTTGACTGATATTGAAGAAAACCAAAAACTAGTAGTATTTACAAAAGTTAGTGATGATGATACAGAAGTTCTATCTATCTATGTAATCCCCTCTCAAGAATCCTCAGAACCATCCCTCACACCTGTACCAGAAGAATAAATTTTATTCTTGAATTACATCTATTCAACTCCAACTAGAATTGTATTCCAAGCTTATTAACGCCTTTTGGGCTAAAACTCTATGCCTCCCATTTTCAATTTTTCTATCCCTCCAATATGCGATAGGGCTCCTTGAAAATACTCTAATATGCTAATTTTTAGTCATAACAATCCTAACACCATTTACTAGCGAAATTGACTAATTTACTTCACCAAAGTATACTAAATCTAAATGTGTAGGTTTCTTACACTAAATCATCTCTCAGCCAACTAGGTTGGTTGTTGGTTTACGTGGTAAGAAAATATCCATCAACCAATCTAGTAGACCTCGTACAAGCGAGGTTTTTTGATTGGTTTTTTTATTTTTAAATGTATGAAAGAATATATATAGAAAACATATCGAATATGAGCAATAATAAAAAAATGGACAATATTAAACAACCAATAAGAGGTGCACGAGATCTTTATCCTGAAGACCTCGCTATAAGGAATTGGCTGTTTAATAAGTGGCGTAAAGTAGCTAAAAACTTTGGTTACCAAGAAATTGATGGACCTATTTTGGAGTCATTTGATCTTTTTGCTTTGAAATCCGGTGAAGAACTTGTTAACACACAAATGTACACGCTAGAAGATCGAGACGGTAAAAAACTAGGGGTAAGACCAGAAATCACACCTACCTTTTCGCGAATGGTAGCAAAAAAACAAGGTGAATTAATTTTCCCACTCCGCTGGACAATGTTTGGAAACGCTTGGCGTTACGAAAAACCTCAAAAAGGACGTGTTCGTGATTTTTGGCAATGGGAACTAAATTTAGTAGGAGGAAACGAAACCTTAGCAGATGCTGAAGTAATTACTTTAGCTGCAAAAGCCATGGAGGCAATTGGACTGTCTTCAAAAGATGTGGTTTTTCGTATTAATGATAGAAGGTTTATGCAAGAAATTTACACTTCTATCGACATTGATAAAAATATTTGGAAACTTGTATCGGATGCTATAGATAAAATAGAACGAATTTCTGAAGACGAATTTGACGACAAATTAATTGAACTTGGTTTAGCTACAAAACAAATTGATAAACTTAATAAGTTTTTGAAAAACCCAGACTATAAAGCTTCAAAAAATATTAACAGCTTGTTTGAATTATTAGATAAAAATGGCATTTCTGAATATGTAACGTATGATCCACTAATAGTCAGAGGTTTAGAATATTACACAGGAACTGTGTTTGAATGTTTTGACAAAAGCAAGGAATTTAGATCTATATTTGGAGGTGGACGCTTTGACGATCTTGTTGAAACTTTTGGTGGAGGTAAAGTCGGTGCAGTTGGCTTTGCGATTGGCGATGTTGTTGTTACTGAGCTACTGAAAAAATTAAACAAATTACCAAATCTGGAGATTGTTCCGACGAGTGTTCTAGTTACTATATTTTCACCTGAATTAATCAATTATTCTATTAATATCTCCAACAAGCTAAGACAGTCTGGAATAAACACAGAACTTTACCCAGAGAATAATGCCAGGTTGGAAAAACAACTAAAATATGCAAACAAAAAATCAATCCCGTTTGTAATAATCGCCGGTGAAAATGAAAAGAATAGTAATTTAGCAACAATCAAAAATATGCAGTCAGGTGAGCAAGAAACTATTGAAATAGAAAATGCAATTGAGATAATTAGAGATAAAATTGAACCAAAAAGTTAACTAAATAAACTTCATTTCCCTATCTTGATTATTTGTATTTCTAATGATGAAATGAGTAATGACTTCTTACCGTAAAAGAGCATATACATATTTAATTTTGTCTGTAATTCTCTGGGGAATTGCATCACCAATAATAAAATTCACATTAGAGGGTTTGGATCCTTTCCCTTTTTTGCTTTATCGTTTCTTTATATCTGGATTCGTAGCAGTATTTGTAATTGCCTTAAGGAATAATTATACAAATAAACTGAAAGAACATTTTCCACAGATTCTTATTTACAGTTTACTCTCAACTACAATAGGCCTTGGTCTTCTTTTCTTGGGAATGGATATTACAACTTTACTTGACGCTATTTTGATAACTGTTATTTCACCTCTTGTCACAACAGCTTTCGGGTACTTTTTTTTGGCAGAGACAATTACAAAACAAGAAAGAGTTGGAATCCTTATTGCGGTTTTAGGCACTATAGTAGTATCTTTCGAACCTATTTTAGAGAGTAAATCAGCCACGCTTTCAGTGGCTGGAAATATTTTAATAATCGGATATATGTTATCAACTGGTTACTCATCTGTCATATCCAAAAAACTCACTCGCCTTAATTTTGATGGCTTTTATCTATCAAACATTTCCTTTTTGATAGGATTTATTTCACTTCTTCCTATTATTATTTATAAATCCTCTATTACAGAATTAACAACATCATTATTGGCACTGGAACCTGTCTATCACATCGGAGTTATATATATGGCAATTTTCTCCGGAACTCTGGCTTATGCACTTTATATACAAGGTCAAAAATCAATTGAAATTAGTGAAGCAGGTCTATTTTACTATCTCACTCCACTGATTTCAGTACCTTTAGCCGTGATTTGGCTTGATGAAAGAATCACTTTTGTTCATATTTTAGGATTAGCAATTATTGCGATTGGTGTAATAATTGCGGAAACTAAACGTAGAATCATATAAATAACCCAATTGTAAAATTATTCAACAAATAGTATATAAATTGTCAATTAATTCTATTTTTGATATAATGCAAAGGTTATGAAAGCAAATATACATCCTAAATGGTATCCACAAGCAACTGTAGTTTGCGCTTGTGGTAACACATTTACTGTTGGTGCTACCCAAGACAAAATTGAGGTAGATGTTTGTAGTGCATGTCACCCTTTCTATACAGGACAGATGAAGTACATTGACTCCGCAGGTAGAGTTGATGCCTTCAGAGCAAGGCAACAAAAAGCCAAGAAGAAAATTCTATCAAAAACTGATAAGAGAAAACTCAAAAAAGAAAGAAAAATTGAGGCTGAACTTAACAGGCCTGCTACATTAGAAGAACTTCGAGCCCGCCTATCAAAATCAAAAAATTAGGTTTTCTTCACAAAACACATGATTTCGAATACTAATACAGCATTTATTGAGATAAGATCTGCAGCTGGTGGTGATGAGGCAAAAATTTGGGCAACCGACCTTATGCGAATGTATATGCGTTATGCTGAAAAATCCGGTTGGAAGACTACTCCTGTCGACTCTTCTACTATACAAATAAAAGGTGAAAACGTTTTTGAATACTTAAAAAATGAGTCAGGAGTACATAGAGTTCAAAGGGTTCCTGCAACTGAAAAACGTGGACGTGTACATACATCAACTGCAACAGTTGCAGTTCTTCCTAAAATTACAGAAAGTGAAGTTGAAATTAAGCCATCAGACATTGATATACAATTTTTTCGATCAGGTGGAGCTGGTGGACAAAATGTAAACAAAGTATCCACTGCCGTGAGATTGATTCATAAGCCAACAGGAATTACAGTTGAATCTCAACAAGAAAGAACACAAGTGCAAAACAGGCAAATTGCAATGGATATTTTACGGTCCAAACTCTGGGAATTAGAACAAAAAAAGTTACAAGATGAGATTAGTGACTACCGTTCTGCTATTGGCTCTGGAGATCGATCAGAAAAAATAAGAACATATAATTACCCACAAAACAGAGTGACTGATCACAGAATAAACAAATCATGGCAAATGTTGGATAAGATTGTTGACGGAGATTTAAATAAAATTATCGACACATTACAAAACAAATTATAAAACTTCATGAAAAATGAAAATTAGAGATATTTGCTGAATGTTCACATACTTAAAACTGCACGAACCACTCAGAAGTTTTTAATTACAAAAGCAAGTTCTAAAGATACAGTAAATTATTCACTGAATTGACTTAAGGTAGCCGAAGTTTGGACTATCTCCCCGTTTCTCCAGATTTCAAGTATAGCTGTATCACCTACTTTTTTCTCTGCTATACGACTCGCCAAATCATTTTCTTCAGTCAAATTCTGTCCGTCTAGTTTTGTGATAATATCATTAGCACGAATGCCAGCTTGAGCTGCCGGAGAATTTGATACTACATTAACAACAAGAGCTCCCTGCGGTACTTCATTTAATAAGGCAGTTTGACGGGAAATCATCTGAAATTCTACGCCAAGATATGGTCTGGAAGCAAAACCTCCAGTTTCATTAAATTCCGCCAAAGCATCTTTTACAACGGATATTGGTATGGCAAATCCCACATTTTCTGCCCCTTGTGCAACAGCTACGTTTACACCAATAACCTGTCCTGCAGAGTTAAGCAACGGACCACCTGAGTTGCCAGGGTTAATAGCTGCGTCTGTTTGTATAACATTATCAATTCTTTCTACAAAACCTTCATAAAAACTACCTGCAGTAATTCCTCGTCCCAAACCAGATATAACACCAGTAGTTACTGTGTGCCTAAATTCTCCTAAAGCAGTACCAATAGCTATAACAAACTGCCCAACTTTCAAATTTTCAGAATCTCCAAGCTCTACTGGTTTTAAGCCTCTTGCCTCAGTACTCAAAACTGCTATATCGTTGTTTGGATCACGAGCAATATCTGTAACTTTGTATTCAGTTCCATCTTGAGTAATAATACTGTATTCAGCCTCAGTGTTAGAAACAACATGTTTATTAGTAACTACTAGACCATTTTCGTTAACAACAAACCCTGAACCTATATCCCTCTCCCCGCCTTCTTCTCTTCTTTGGAAACCTCCAAATGGTGAAAATTCCAATATTCTTCGTTGTGGGAGTTTTACAGCCACTGTAACTACAGAAGGTGAAACCTCATCAGCAACATTTATAACTACATTTTCTTCCTTAAGAATTGTCTGCTCAGAAGTTAAAGAAGAACTCATTCCTGTTCGAGGGAAAAAACTATCCAGTGGTGCAATCACAAATAATCTATCCGCTATTGCTCCACCAAGAGCTGCAGCAATTAAGACTAGTGCTGCAAGGGATCCAACGATATATTTTTTAATATCCTCATTAATCTTGACTTTCATCTCAGCTTACTAATTCCATTATTGCCCTTGTTAATTGCTCGTCCTGTTCAGTTTCCAGATCATCTTCTACAATAATGTCCGGCTCAAGTCCTGTATCGTGAACCCAATATCCGGAAGGTGTTAACCATTTTGAGGTAGTTAAGTGTAGTGATGAACCTCCATCCATCTGTCTAGGTTCCTGTATAGTACCTTTTCCAAAAGTTGTTGTTCCAACGATTGGCATCTTACTTAAATCTCTCAAAGAACCTGCAAGTATCTCTGATGCCGAAGCTGAACCTTCATTTACAAGTATTACAACCTTTGAATTTGTAAGCCTTGGTATTCCTTGACTCTTAAACTCAGACCTTCTGCCATTAGACCCTTCTTCTATTACAACAACACTACCACTCTCTACAAAATCACTTGCAATCTCAACAGCTGCCTGCAAATAACCGCCAGGGTTATTTCTTAAATCAAGAATAACCCCATCTAAATCTTGATTTTTAAGAACTTCTCTTACTGAATCATCCCACTCATTGTTTGTTTCACCTCCGAATTTTAGAAGTCTGATATGAGCCACTTTAGCATCAGATCTTACTCCTTCCGGCAAACTGTCTCCTTCAAGTGAAGTGTACATAACGCTAGGCACATCTATGCTGTCTCTTTTAACTTCCACTTCCAGTGGTTCATCTCGACCTTCTCTTAATAAAACAAGCTTGATACTTGTACCTTTTGGACCTCTAATTGCCTGTACAGCTTCAGGCAAAGTTAATCCATCTGTTGATCGGTCAATTCCTTTTCCTTCATCTATTATTCCTACTATTAAATCACCTGCTTTTATACCTGCTTTATCTGCTGGTGTTTCTGGAAGTGGTGCAATAACAGCAAGCCTACTTCCTTTGTATCCAATCTGAATCCCTACTCCATCAAAATTACCACTTATATCTTCCTGAAAAACTTTATTTTCTGATGGTGGCAAAAAAACAGTGTATGGATCTCCCACCGCAGAAACCATTCCCTGAATAGCTCCATAAACCATATCTCGTTGGTTAATTTTGGATTTGTCTACATAATCAGCTTCTATAGAATCCCAAACCTTCCAAAAGAGATTGAAATCCAAGTCTTCATGTTGAGGAGGCACTCCTCTACTGATTTCAACGGAACCTGCTTTAGAAATTTCTGCGTTATAACCCTTATTCCCAATAAAATATCCAGAAGAAAAAGTAGCAGTAAGAAGTATTACCAAAAAAACTACTGTTCTGGCTGTTCTAAAATTAATTTTCGGTAGAGCAGACTTTTGCATATATATTAAAAGTTAAACGCTATTAACAAATGGCAGAAGACCTAAATGACGTGAGCGTTTGATTGCATTGGTAAGTGTTCTTTGGTGTCTGCTGCAAACACCTGATCGCAGTCGACTAACTATTTTACCTCTGTCTGTAACAAATTTGCCAAGCTCTTCATAATTTTTGTAATCCGGCTCTGTTTTCCCAACACAAAATGGACAAGGGTCATTGGTTTTTATTACTTTTATCTTTTTTCTTTTTGGCATATTAGTATTTTCTTAATTAAAATGGTATATCATCTTCTGATTCTTCTGCTTTGTCACTGTTATTTGCATCGTTTGATTTTACTTTTGATTTACTAGTGTCTTGATTCTCTTCTCCTGGAACATCAAATGTTTCGATCGCCTCGTCTGAAATATCAAAATCACTGGAGGAAGTATCTCCGCTCTTTGAATCTAAGATAAGCATTTCGTTTGCAACTATTTCTGTTGTTTGCCTCTTTTGTCCGTCTTGAGTCTCCCATTCTCTTGTTTGAAGTCTTCCTTCAATGTAAACTTTTCTTCCTTTACTAAGATATTGTCCACAAATTTCAGCTAGTTTATTCCAGGCAACCACTCTATGGAATTCAGCCTCTTCTTTTTTCTCACCGGTGTCAGTTGTCCATTGTCTATTTGTAGCAACAGTAAATGAACAAACAGCGCTTCCTTGTGGAGTGTACCTCAACTCAGGATCATGTGTCATGTTCCCTATTATTTGTACTTTATTCAAACTTCTAGCCATTTTTTAATAAGCTTCCTTTATGCAGAAGCTTTACCTTTTCCCTTCACTAATAAATATCTAAGAACATCTTCTTCCAAATTTAACTTTGATTGGATATTCTTTGCTTGATCTGCATTTAGTTCAAGAACGTAATGAAGAAACAAAGCTTCTTCATTATCCTTAATTGGATAAGCTAATTCAAGCTTTCCCCATTCATTATTCTCTATTAGTTTCCCTTCAAAGATTTTTATAAGGCTCTCAAGTTTTTTTTGAGATTCTTTCTTTTTAGCTGCCGTTGCATTCCCCGGCAAGGCTATTGTCAGTTCATAAGTTTGCATATCAAGCTATATTGTAACAAAAATTATTAAAAATAGAAATAGAACTGGACTTTGGTGCTTTTTAGGTAAAATTTGATCAATGGTTATTAAACACCTACTCTAAACTCTATAACATCTCCATCTTGAACGATATATTCCTTGCCTTCTTGACGAACTTTCCCCAACTCCCTTGCTTTTTTCCAGGCACCTACATCAACAAAATCTACATATTTTACTACGTCTGCTTTTATAAAATTCTTTTCAAAATCGGTATGAATTACACCAGCTGCCTGAGGAGCAGTGAAGCCGTTTTTAATTGTCCAAGAACGTACTTCTTTCTCTCCTGCAGTGAGAAAAGTAATCAGTCCAAGTGTTGAGAACGCTTTTTGAATAAGCCTTTCCAGGCTTGTTTGAGTCAAACCTAAGTCATTTAAGTACTCTTTTTGCTCTTCTTCATTTAGTCCGGCGAGTTCCTCCTCCATCTTGGCACTGATTGCCACAACTTGATTTTTATCCAGACCTACCTCCTCTGCAAAGGTGCTTTCAAGCAAAGGAGCTTCACTTAGTTTGTGCTCATCCACATTTATGACTATAAGAATTGGCTTTGACGTTAATAGTGATAATTCCCGGCGGTAAATCTCTTCTTCATCTGTTAATACCACATCTTTGGAAAGCTTTCCTTCAGAAAGTGCATTCTTCAATTTTTGAACTACCACCCATTTTTTTTGCATATCTTTATCCGGTGTTTTCCCTGGATCTTTTTGCTTTTCTAGGGTTTGTAAATCTGCCAAAGCTAGTTCTGTTTGTATTACTTCTAAATCAGTTCTGGGGTCTGCACTCCCTTCTCTAATGATATCTTCGTTTGAAAAGGCACGAACGACATGGCAAATTGCATCCACTTCTCTGATGTGGGCCAAAAACTTGTTTCCCAAACCTTCACCTTTGTGTGCTCCGGCAATAAGCCCTGCGATATCTACAAACTCAACTGTCGCAGGGACTTCCGGAGGAAGTTTGTCCATACTATTTGCATCTTTGACTACCTCAGCAAGTTTTGATAATCTCTCGTCTGGTACTGGAACTACACCAATATT